>JAUVPB010000021.1 GCA_030598925.1 Actinomycetes bacterium | reverse complement strand
TTTTCTCGGTCGCGACGCCTCGCGTGGAGTCGCAGTCGACCTCGATCTCAAGGTTGAGGGTGTCGAGCGCGAGCTCGTCGAGGCGCTTCGTCGGTTCGAGTTCCTCGAGCGAACGATCGTGTGCGCGCTGCTCGCGTCGTGGCTTCGCGACGTGCGCCGGATCGACGCCGCTGTCGTCGTCGGTCTCTCCTACCCGCGGGATCGCGCCGGGATCGCCGACCGGAGCACGTTCGAGCCACTCGTCAGGACCGGTACGGCCGTGTTGCGGGGGCTGCTGCCGTGGCGAGTTCTGGGCATGGCCGAGAGAGCCGGCGCCTCGGCGCTGATGCTGCACCACTCCGTGGTGTCGGCGCAGGTCGTGCAGACATGTGCAAGCAGAAAGTTGCCCGTTTTCGCCTGGACGGTTGACGACTCAGAGACGCTGCACGCGGTCAGGAGCGCAGGTGTTCACGGCGTGATCTCGAACGATCCTCGTATATTCACCGAACCGCCTGAAGGGGCCCACCCGTGAACCGTTGCGCGCCCGCGCGCATCGTACGGAGTGTCGCTCCGCCGCGGAGAGGTCTACAATCGCGCAGTCGGACATGAAAAAGCTCGCCGTTCTCCTACTCATTGTCGTCGGCTCTCTCGCCGCCGTGGCGCCTGCAGCGGCTCAGGAAGCTCCTGCCGCGCCATTGCTCATTGCCGAGGGCGTCACTATCGGCGGTGTCGCCGTTGGTGGTCTGACGCTCGAGCAGGCACGAGCGGCGGTTCAGGGGGCTTTTGACGCTCCGCTCGCATTCACCCACAAGAAGAAGCGGAAGTGGAAGGCGACTCCCGCTCAGCTAGGCGCGAGCCCGCGCATCAAGGCAGCCCTGGCGCAGGCCGCAACCGCGTCTTCGTATGCGTCGGTGGGGCTGCTCGCGAAGATCAAGGGCAAGAAGGTGCGAAAGTACGTGAAGTACCTCAAGTCCGTGTTCGACCGGCCTGTCCGCAACACTCGCGTTCGCGTCGTCAAATCGAAGCCCCGCTTCTCGAAGGCCCGAGACGGCGTGGAGGTTGATCGTCTGGCGATGATCAAAGCTATCAACGCAGCGTTGCGCGGGCTGGAGCGAGAGCCCCTGGCGCTCCAGGCTGAGCTGATCGCGCCGAGCGTTACGGCGAAGAACTTCGGGCCGATCGTCGTCATCAAGCGAGAGACGAAGCAGCTGCACTACTACCGCGGTGCCAAGCTGGTCCGGAAGTTCGGCGTCGCGACGGGCCAAGCGGCGTACCCGACGCCGATCGGGAGCTTCTCCGTCGTGACCAAACAGAAGCATCCGACCTGGTACCCGCCGAACTCCGACTGGGCGAAGGGAGCGAAGCCGGTGCCTCCCGGTCCGGGCAACCCGCTCGGGACGCGCTGGATGGGTATTTCAGCTCCCCTGATCGGCATCCATGGCACGCCGGACGCGGCGTCGATCGGCTACTCCGCTTCGCACGGCTGCGTGCGCATGCGCGTTTCTGAGGCCGAGTGGCTCTTCGACAACCTCGACGTCGGCACGCCGATCTTCATCACCAGGCAGTAGACAGAAGGCGTGACTGCCCGCTGGCCGTGGGCTGCACTCGGAGCGGAGCCCACCTGCCGAGGCGCAACGCCCCGTGCTCGATCCCTAGCTGAGCGGGGAATGAGCGTCACGGTCTACCCTTGGCGCTGTGGGGGCCCGTGGAACGTGGGCGGTGCAAGGCAGCGTGATCCTTGTGATCTGCGTGCTCGTCGGCCTGCTCGCCTGGAAGATCGTGGGCGACAGTACGGGCCGCCACGTTCCGTCGGCGATCGCACAGGGAGAGAAGCCGGTGGCACCCACGTTCGACCTCCCCCGACTCGACGACGACGCGACGCTGTCGCTGGCATCACTGCGCGGTCAGGGCGTGGTCATCAACTTCTGGGCATCCTGGTGCGCTCCATGTCGCGATGAAGCCCCCGTGCTCGAGGCAGCCTGGGAGCGATACGGTGATGAAGGGCTCGTGGTCCTCGGAATTGATCGCGAAGACACAGAGGGCGATGCGCGAGACTTCATCGAGGAGTTCGCGTTGACCTATCCGAATGTCCGCGACGCGCAGGACGAGCTTGAGATTCCCTACGGGTTGACCGGGTTTCCCGAGACGTACTTCGTCGATCGCCGCGGCCGACTCGTCGCACATATCCCCGGGCCCGTGGATGAGCTCGAAGACCTCGAGGCCGGCATCGCCGCGGCTCTTGCGCAATGAGCCGCTTGCTTGTCTTGCTCGTCGCGATCGTCGCGGTGCTGGCAGCGCCGTCGGTTGCGAACGCGTCCGAGGAGAACCCGACGCTTCTCGACCTCGAGAAGAAGGTCATGTGTCCAACGTGCAATTCGACGCTCGAGCTTTCGCACGCGCCGATCGCCGACCGGATACGAGCCTTCATCGTCGAGCGGATCGACGCTGGAGACACCGAGACGGAGATCAAGGACAAGCTCGTCGCACAGTTCGGCGAGCGCATTCTCGCGGCCCCCAGAAAGAGCGGGTTCAACCTCGTCGTTTGGGTGCTGCCGCTCGTCGCGATCGTCGTCGCCGGAGCGATCGTCTTCATCATCCTGCGGCGCTGGTTTCGTGGACGCAGAGAGACCGGCGACCCCGCCGCGGACGAGGTCATGATCGATCCTTCGCTTCAGCGCCGCATCGACGACGAGCTCGCACGGCTCGACTAGCCGCGGCGGGGCGACTCGTCATGTGGCTGCTACGCTCGCGAGCGGTGGCCCGGCTCCTCGTGCGTGACGTCGATCTCTTCTTCCGCGCGAAGCTCGAAGCGCAGCTTGCCGATACGCACGAGTTCGTCACACAACCGGACGGCGCAGACCTCGCAATCGTCGATATCGGAAGGGTGGAGCCCGAAGCGCTCGCCGCCGAGCTGGCCCACATGCCCGTGCTGGGCTTCACGAACCACACCGACACCGACGGTCTCCGTGCGGCCCATCAGGCCGGCTTCGACCGGGTCGTCATCCGGTCTGTGATCAGCCAGCGGGCGCCCGAAGTCGTGGGCGAGCTACTGCGTGCGTGGGAGTGACGTCGAACGAGCGCTCGGGCAGCCGAAATCGTGCCGTTTCTCACGGTCTTCGGGAGCGCCTTGGACGCGGCGCCGCTCAGCTGACCGGCTAACATCCGCCGAATGACCTACATCATTGCCGAGCCTTGTATCGACATCCAAGACCGTTCGTGCGTCGACGTCTGCCCCGTCGATTGCATACACGAGTTCGAGCGCATGCTCATTATCGACGCGGAAGAATGCATCGATTGCGGGGCCTGCGAGCCGGAGTGTCCAGTCGAGGCGATCTTCCCGGAAGACGCGCTGCCCGAGAAGTGGGAGCCGTTCGTGAAGATCAATTACGCCTTCCCCGCCGAGAAGGCCGAAATCGACCCACTCGTCACCGCGTACGCGACCGAGCACAACGTTCAGAACGAGCCGATCGACTAGACGTCGCCGAGCGCGGCCCAGGCTTCTAGCTTGGCTCTCACGCGCTCGATCACCGCGTCGGTGAACTCCGACGTGCTGGAGTGCCCGCCCAGGTCGACGGTGCGCGTGCCCGCCGACACGGATTCGAGGCACGCTTCGCGGATCGCGCGCCCGGCGTTACGTGCTTCCTCGCTGTTCATATGCGACAGGAGCGAGGCCTCTGCGAGGATCATGGCCAGCGGGTTGGCCACGTTCTTGCCTGCCAGGCCGGGCGCCGTTCCGTGCGCAGCCTCGGCCATGATCGCGCGCGGCGAGTAGTCGGCGTTGACCGCGACGACGAGCGATTCCGATCCCGCGATCGATCCGAACAACGGGAGCACGAGATCGCTGAGGATGTCTCCATCCCGATTCAGCGCGGGAATAACGAGCGGCTCGCCTCCCGTGGTTATCAGCAGCGCGAAGGTCGCGTCGATCAGTTGCGGCTCGTACTCAACGTCGGGATGCCGCGCGGCCGCAGCGTCCATTTCCTCTTTCAGCATTCCCTCATACACGGGCGAGACCGTGTACTTGGGGCCTCCGAAGACCTTCGCATTCGTTCGTTCGGCCTGACGGAAGGCGAACTCTGAGACCGCGGTACACACGCGGCGCTCGATGCGCGCGGTGCGGAACGCGACTTCGTTGGCCCCTTCTCCCTCTCGCCATTCCTTGGCGCCGTACGCGTCTCCAACCGCCATGCGCACAACGGTGATCGGCGCATGGGTGCCGCCGAGAGGGATGACGCCCGGAATTCGGCGCCCAGTCCGCACGATCACGTGGCCCCCGATCTCCTCACGCAGGATGCGGTTGGGTGTGCCGACGTCGCCCGCGTCCTCGGGGGTGATCGTGGCTGCCTTGAGTCCGAGACCCTCCTGCACGATGGCGGCAGCCGCATCGTGCACGACCTGGTTGTTCGTCGCGCGGCGATGCTCGAGCGACAGATCGAAATGGCGGAAGCCAAGCTCGAAACCGACGACATCAGGAGCAAGGACGCGCAGAGCTTCCTCCAGCAGTTCCTGCCCCGTTTGGTCGCCCTCGAGAACGACGATGCCTGTCGATTGCATGAGCGCGCAGTCTACGGCTGTGCGCGGAGGGCGGCGCCCTTCAAAGAGCGTCCACCCGACCGCCAGCGAGTCGCGGGCCGGCCCGGGGAATGTCCGCGCTCGTCCCGTCGTTTGTTAGCCCGAGAGCCGAGTTTTGCATGACGACCAGCGGGTGACGAAAACGTGAGAGCAATAGCACAGATTCGCCGAGAGCTCGATGCGGCTGTTGATGACCGTCGCCAGCTGCGGCATTCCCACTCGTCGGGCGAGAGCGCACACTTCGCCGATAGCGCGGCGGCTCTCGATGCGCGAATCGGGGCGCTCTGGACCGAGCTGCGCTCGGCGAAGGCACACGTGCGTTCTGGGCCGAGAGAGTCGATAATTCGTCGCGCCCGCGCCGAAGAGCGTTTCAATCGAGACATTCGGAAGCGGATTCCCGACTGAGGACGGGCCGCGTGCCTTTCTCGGCGACTTATTCGCCGCGAATAGCGCCGCTGTAGATGCTGTTGGTCCAGCAACGCGTTACGGCGGAATGGCGGCAGCCTTTTCCGTAGGAAGCGCCCCAATGCAACCCGAGCTCAGGAGGACGCATTGGCACGACGAACGATTCTCGTCTGCGACATGTGTGAACAGGAAATCGAGGAAGCAAAGGGCCCCACATTGCGCGCCGACCTCTATGACCGTTGCTCGAGCAAGATGCCCGGCCGAGCGGTCGCACGCAGGGGGCGGCGGCCCAAGTCGGCCGCGTAGCTGCTGCGGCGGCGGGTGCTTGCTGATCTGGACCGCCGCACCCGCCACTCGACACCTCGCGCAACCCCCTAGGAGACACGCCCTCGGTACGATGGCCTAGTGCCGCTTCGGCTGCTTCTTGGACCCGCGAACGCTGGAAAGGTAGACCGTCTGCTTGACGGTTTCGTCGAAGCAATCGACCGCGAGGCCCACCTCGTTGTTCCCAATCGACGTGACGTCGAGGTCACCGAGCACGAACTGCTGGGACGGGTGCAGTGCCTGCTCGGCGGCTGGGTCGGAACCTTCGACGACCTGTTTGCGCTGATCGCATCTCAGCACCGCGGAGCCCGGCGGCTGACCGATACGCAGCAGCGGCTTCTGCTCAGGGAGACGCTCCGGGGCGCGGAGCTTGGCGAGTTTGCAGGGTCAGCTCGCTTCGACGGCCTACTCGAGACGCTCGGCGTCACGCTTGCGGATGTCGAGACCGCACTCGTCGAACCTCACGAGCTCTCAGCGCCGCTCTCGGAGATCCAGGAGGCCTACCGTAAGCGACTCGCCGAGCTCGACGTATCGGACCGGGCGCATCTACAACGGGCTGCCGTAGACCGGCTGGAGCGGGAGCGGGCCGCGTGGGGCGACGCCCCGGTCTTCGCCTACGGCTTCGAGGATCTCACGGGCGCGCAGTGGGCGCTCCTCGAGGCGCTCGGCGCACGCACGGACGTGACGGTCTCGTTGCCGTACGAGCCAGGGCGTCGTGCGTTCGTGGCTCTCGAGCGGGTTGCCAACGACCTCGCAGGTCTCGGGCAGGACCGTGTCGAGCGACTGAGCCCAGACGACTGGGGTCAGGAGCCGGCGCTCTCGTACCTCGAACGGCGCCTCTTCGAGGGGCCTGGAGAGTCGCCGCCCCCTATCGGCGGCGCCATCGGCTTCCTCGAGGCTGCCGGCACGCGCGCCGTGCTCGAGCTCGTCGCAGCAGAGCTCCGAGAGTTGCTCGAGAACGGCACGCCGCCCGGCCGGATCGCCGTCGTCTGCCCGGACGTCGAGCGTCTTCGCAGGCCGCTCGAGCTGGTCTTTCGGAGCGCAGACCTCCCGTTCGCCATCGAGCGCGGCGAGCGCTTCTCCAGTACGCCGCTGGGGCGGGCGCTGATCCGGATCCTTCGGTACGACTGGCTCGAGGGGTCCCGTGGCGATCTATTCGCTTTCCTGCGGTCACGCTACTCGGGGCTGGCTCGGAGTCGTGTTGACTTCGTGGAAGGTCGACTGCGCGGTCGCATGGTTCGACAGCGAGATCGCGTGGAGGAGCAGACGACGCACCATCTCGGGCGGTCTGTCGAGGCTCTCGACGTACTCCGGGAATCCGAGAGCCTGGTGGACGCGGTGCGCGGGCTTTCGTCGTTCATGCTTCGGGTCGCGTCCGACACATCGAGGCCGACGGCCAGCGTCGAGCTCGAGCGAGACATTGCCGCGCACCAGGCTTTGACCCGCACGCTCGACGAGCTCGAAGCGTGGTCCACCCTCGGAGGGAGCCTCGAGGCACGCGACGTGGCTGGTGCGCTCGAGCGGTCACGACTGCGCGCGCCGCGCAACGATCCCGACCGAATTGCGGTCGTCGACTTGATGCGGGCCCGCACGCGGCGCGCGGACGCGGTTGTGGTGGTCGGGCTGGAGGAGGGGAGGCTGCCGCGTCGTCCGGTCGACGATCCGTTGCTCGACGAAGCGACCCGTCGTGAGCTCGAGGAGGCCTCGCCACTGCGTCGTCTGGTACGGCCCGACTCGGTCGCTTGGGATCGCTACCTGTTCTACAGCGTCTGTACGCGAGCGCGTCATAGGCTCGTGCTTGCGCGGGAGGCGGCTACGGACGACGGGCGCCCGCTCGAGCCGAGTCCTTTCTGGGACGACGTGGCAGGTCTGTTCGCCGCCGCCGAGGTAGAGGCGTCAACCCGCCGGAGGCCTCTTTCCGCGCTGTCGTGGCCGCTCGAGCGGGCCCCGACTCGCCGCGAGCAGCTGCGCTCCATCGCGGCCGTCGCGCGCGAGGACCCGACGACTGCGCGCGCGCTGGCCGCTACGAGCGGCTGGGGACGTCGTATCGACCGCGCTCTCAAGGCGTTCGAGCGCCCAACGGAGATCCGCTCGGACGCGGCGCTCGCCCGCTTCCGCGAGGCCGCGACCTTCTCGGTGACTGACCTCGAGTTGTTCGGTGACTGCTCGTCGCTCTGGTTTATCGATCGCTGCATCAGCCCGCGGGAGATCGACGCGGCAGTCGACGCACGACTGCGCGGCAGCATCGCTCACCAGGCCCTGTACCGCTTCTACGCCGGCCTGCCGAAACAGCTTGGTGTCGATCAGGTTCCGAGCGAGCGCTTGGACGAGGCCGTGGAGTTCCTCGACGAGTGCCTGGGCGACGCCCTCGCCGGGCAGGCGCGCGTCGAGTTCTCGGAGCTCGAGAAGCTCGAGCTCGAGACGGGGCTGCGGCGCGACCTCGAGCAGTTTGTTCGCAGCGACGTCGCGCTCGGCCTTCCCCTCGTCCCGAGACGTTTCGAGGTCGCCTTCGGCAGCGAGCGTGCGCCGGCCGAGTTGCAACGAGGCCTCCAGCTGGGCGACTTCGCGGTGTCCGGGAAGATCGACCGCATCGATGTCGATCCCTTCTCTGCCTACGGCATCGTGCAGGACTACAAGTCTGGTCGGGCTCACACAGCGTCTCGTATCGAGACCGACGGTCGGTTGCAGATACCGCTGTACGTGCTGGCGCTACGCGATCTTCTCGGTATCGAGCCTGTCGCCGGCCTCTACCGCTCGCTCTCTGGCGAGCGGGAGGCCCGAGGACTGCTTCGCGCCGATCACAAGGCGGAGCTGCTGCCCGGCCTGTCGCAGCGGGACTACCTCGTAGACGAGGAGTTCTGGGCAATCGTCGAGGGCGCTGCCGACCGGGCACGGGCGGCTGTGGCCCGGATTCGCGAGGGCGAGGTCCACCATGATCCTCGTGACGGTTGTCCGAGCTGGTGCGACCGGTGGTCGATGTGTCGAATCGAGCGACCGTGACAGTGGCGCCAAGCCCTCAGCAAGTCGCCGCGATCGAGGAGGGCGGCGTTGTCTTCGTCTCGGCCGGAGCTGGTACGGGCAAGACGACGGTGCTCGTGGAGCGGTTCACGAAGGCGGTCGTCGAGCGCGGTCGCGACATCGACTCGATCCTGGTGATCACCTATACCGAGCGAGCGGCCGGTGAGCTTCGTTCACGCATTCGCAATCGCTTGAGCGAGCTCGGCAGACAGGATCTCGCCCAAGATCTCGATTCGGCTTGGATCTCGACGATTCACGGCTTCTGCTCGCGCGTTCTGCGCTCGCACGCGGTGGCGGCGGGTCTCGATCCGCGTTTTCGGGTGCTCGACGAGAGCCAGGCGAAGGTTCTGCGCGCCGAGTCGTTCGCGACGGCGCTCGAGGACTTCTGTGCCGAGCGACAGCCAGACCGGGTCGAGCTGCTGGCCACGTACGGCTCGGCGGGGCTCCGTACGATGCTCACTGCGGTTCACGAACGACTGCGCTCGGCAGGGTGGCCGCTCGAGCTCGACAGAGGGGAGAGCCCCACCTTCGAGCTGGCTGTCGAGCACCTTCGTGACGCGCTGAGCGAACACCTCCCTCAGGTCGAAGGCGCGGACGCCTCGTCACTGGAGGAGCTGCTCGGCAGCGACGCGACGGCGGACCAGCTGCTTGAACTCGAGGACCGGGTGCCGTCCGAGTTGTTGAAGCACTCGAGCGTTGCCGGTGCGGTCTCCGAGGTCGAAGCCGGAGCGCTCGAAGCCGTGGCTCGTCGCGATCGGAAGCTCCTCGAGCAGTTGCTACGCGGTTTCGACGCGATGTACACCGAAGCGAAGCGCCGCGAGTCCGCCGTCGACTTCGAGGATCTCCAGCTGCTGGTCCGTGACCTGCTTGTCGGGCGGCCTGATGTCAGGGAGGAGCTCCAGTGGCGGTTCAGGTCGATCATGGTCGACGAGTTCCAGGACACGAACCGGTTGCAGTGCGAGCTCGTCGATCAACTCACGACCGGGGAGTTGTTCTTCGTCGGCGACGAGTTCCAGTCGATATATCGATTCCGTCACGCGGACGTCGACGTCTTTCGTGAACGGCGCGACCAGAGTGGCGGCGTACTCTCGCTCACGGAGAACTACCGGTCTCGGCCTGAGGTACTCGGCCTCGTGAACCACGTGTTCCGTACTGAGTTCGGCGACCGGTTCGCGCCGCTTCAGGCGGCCGGACGCTTCGAAGGATCGGACTTCGGCCCGGCCGTCGAGGTCATGGTCGTCGACAAGGCCGCGGTCCGCGCGCGAGGCGAGAGCTGGCGTCAGGCGGAAGCTCGCGCTCTGGCGCGCCGCATTGCGGAGCTGGTCGAGCTCGGTGCCTGCACTGCGGGCGAGGTCGCGGTGCTGTTCGCAGCCGGTACCAGCGCCGACGTGTTTGAGACCGCCCTGCGCCAGGAGGGGTTGGACACCTATCGAGCCATCGGTCGTGGCTACTACGGGCAACAGCAGGTCGTCGACCTGCTCTCGTACCTTCGGCTTATCCACAATCGCTATGACGATGAGGCGCTCGTCGCCGTCCTGGCCTCACCGCTCGTCGGGGTGTCAAACGACGCGCTCGTCCTGCTGCGACGGGTCGCCACCAAACGGCCGCTGTTCACGGGCCTCGAGCGTTCGCTTCCGCCGGGCCTCGACCAGCGCGACGCCCAACTCCTCGCTGCTTTCCTCCAGCGCTACGAGCGGCTGCTGGCACTCGCTGACACCGTGAGCCTTGAGGAACTCATCGAGCTCATCGTCGTCGAGCACGACTACGAGCTCGCCGTGCTCTCACGCTGGGACGGCCGGCGCCGGTATGCGAACCTTCGCAAGCTCGGGCGACTGGCTCGCTCGTATGAGGATCTCCGAGGCAGTGATGTCGAGGGGTTCACGAGGTTCGTGCGCGATCTTGACGAGGTCGGCGCGCGCGAAGGCGAGGCTGTGGCGGAAGAAGAAGACGCCGATGCCGTGCGTCTGATGACGATTCACGCCGCCAAGGGTCTCGAGTTCAAGGTCGTCGCGGTCGCTGACACGGGTCGTGCCGTCCCGCGCGTTCAACGCAGCGAGATCCTCTCGCTGCCGGACGGGCAGTTCGGCTTCTCGGTCGCCGATGCGCTCACCGGCAAGCGCAGAGCAGCACCTGGCTACGAGGAGATTCGGTCGCAGGAGCAGCAGGCGGAGGAGGATGAGACTCGCCGTCTCTACTACGTCGCGATGACGCGTGCGATCGACCGGTTACTGATCAGCGGGTCCGTCGACACGGCACGCCGCGGTCGGGCCGCACCGATCGATTGGGTCCTTTCGAGCATCGGGGCGGACATCGCGAGCGAGGAGCCCCGGGAGCTTCTGGTGGGCGACACGGCTGTCCGCGTGGCCGTATTTCGAGAAGAGAGCCGACCACTCAGAGAACCCGGGACCGTTCGCTCGGGCGAACAGGAACAGCTGAGCCTGTTTGTCGGAGCCGGCGAGGCGACGGAGCAGCCGCCGTCGCGGTTCGTACTGCCGCCACTGACCGAGTTCCCAGCGCCGCCCCGGCACGTCGTGCGGCGCCTCTCCTACAGCGGTCTCGCCCTTTTCGACCGTTGCTCGTTGCGGTTCTGGGCGGAGCGCTTCGCCGGGCTTCGTCCACGGCCGCGAGAAGTCACGCTGGAGAGCGTTGACGGCTTGAATCCGCTCGAAATCGGCGACGCGGTTCACGTGCTCATCGAGACGTCCGTTGCCGCCGCCGACGTTGAGGAGTGGCTCCGGTCTCGATACCCGCATGTCACCCCCGACAACATCGATCGCGCCAAGGGCCACGTCCAGGCGTGGAACGGCTCGGCGCTCGCGGCCAAGCTCGACGACCCGGCAGCTCGGCGCGAGCTTCCCTTCACGCTGGTCCATGACGACGTACTTCTACACGGTCGTTTCGACGCGTTCCAGCTCGTCGATGGCCACGCACTCCTGGTCGACTACAAGACGAATCGACTCGACGGTCGCAATCCCGAAGAGATCGTCGAGCGCGAGTACGTACATCAACTGACGGTGTACGCACTGGCCGCGTTCAGAGCCGGAGCGGCAAGCGTCGACGTTGCGTACGTCTTCCTCGAACAGCCTGACCAACCGGTCCTTCGGAGCTTTGGTGACGGTGACGCCGAGGTACTTGGCGCACGGTTGAGCGGTGCGATCGCACGGATTAACGAGGGCGCCTTCGAGCCCACGCCGAGCGAGTTCGGCTGCCCCGAGTGCCCGCTCCTTGACATCGCCTGTGACGGGCTGAAGCTGTTCGCGGAAGAGCGGCTCGTGTCCGCCACCGTGCTTGGCGATCCAGGGCCCGAGTCGTAGCGGTGGCGCGCAGCTATCTGGCTGAGGCCCGGCGGCGGCGAGGCCCGCGCAAGGCGCGGATCGGGCCGATCCTCGACCGCCTGCAGGCCGAGCATCCAGACGCTCGAATCGCCCTGGCCTTCCGCAACGATCTCGAGCTCCTGATCTCCGTTATGTTGTCTGCTCAGACGACGGACGTCACGGTCAACCGAGTGACGAAACCGCTCTTCGAGAAGTATCGAACCCCGCAGGACTACCTCGCGGTTTCCCTCACGGAGCTCGAGAACGACATCAGGCCCACTGGCACCTTCCGGCAGAAGGCGCGGAACCTCCAGGCGGCGATGGCTCTCTTACTCGAGGAGTTCGACGGTCGCGTTCCGGACACGCTGGAGGAGCTCGTGCGTCTACCCGGTGTCGGTCGCAAGACCGCGAATGTCGTCGTCGCAGAGCAAGGGGCACCGCAGGGAATCGTTGTCGACACGCACATCCGGCGACTCTCGCAGCGGCTCGGCCTCACAGGCAACGATGACCCGGTCGCGATCGAGCGCGACCTGCAACGTATCGTGCCGAGAGAGCAGTGGGCGCGCCTACCGCACCTGTTCATCTGGCACGGCCGTCGGGTCTGCGACGCGCGGCGCCCGAGGTGCGAGACATGCGTGCTGAACGATCTGTGTCCGGCTGCGCGGGTCGCGATCTAGCCTGCTCCCGCCCGCGAGAGCGACCCTTGGCCGTGCCCCTCGTACGGGCTCCAATGTAACAATACGCACATTCTTTCCGCCAGAACGACCGATGACGCCCGGCCGTGGAAATATCATGTCAACAAGTGCCGAGCAGAGGAAGTCCGAATCGCCCGGTCGTTGCTGGGAAATCCGTCCGAAAAGGAGTAGAAATGAACAAGACCGAGATGGCCCAGAAGCTTGCGAGGAACACCGACTTGACCCAGGCCAAGGCCGTGGAGGTCATCGAGGAGATCTTCAGCTCGGAGCCGGGACGCGGCATCATCGCGGTTGAGCTTGACGCAGACCGCGAAGTGTCGATCGCCGGTTTCGGCAAGTTCGAAACACGCAGGCGCAAGGCGCGCATGGGCCGAAACCCGGCCACTGGCGCGACGATTCAGATCGCTGCAAGCAAGGTTGCCGCGTTCAAACCGGCGGCAGGCTTGAAGAGCCGCGTCGCCGAGTAGCGAAGTCCACGACTTGTAGCGGGTGCACAGCCCGCCAACGCAGTTCCGAGGGGCGGCAGCAGCCGCCCCTCGTCGTTCCTGCCGTTCGTCTAGACGGCGATCTCGTCGGCGGCGGCATGTTCGAGCGCAGAGAGGTACCGCTCCGCATCGAGAGCCGCCATGCAGCCGGACGCGGCCGCGGTGACGGCCTGGCGGTAGATGTGGTCCTGCACGTCGCCGGACGCGAACACGCCGTCGATATTGGTCTCGGTGGATCCCTCGCGTGTCAGGAGGTAGCCGTCGTCATCCATGTCGAGGATGTCCGTGAAGAGGGCAGTGTTCGGATCGTGACCAATGGCGACGAAGAAACCGTCGGTTTCGATCTCTGACGCCTCGCCGGTGTTGACGTTCTCGACGCGAGCTCCGACTACCTTGCCCTCCTCGGTGCCCAGCACCTCGGTGACGACAGCGTCGAGGACAAACTCGATCTTGTCGTTGCTGCGCGCCCGGTCAACCATGATCGGCGACGCTCTGAACTCCTCGCGTCGATGGACGAGCGTCACCTTCGACGCGAACTTGGCAAGGAAGTTGGCTTCTTCTAGCGCGGAGTCGCCGCCGCCCACCACGATGACGGCCTTATCACGGAAGAACGCCGCATCGCAGACAGCGCAGTAGGAGACGCCTCGCCCCTGGAGCTCAATCTCGGAGTCGAGCCCGAGCTGTCTGGCGGTTGCGCCGGTGGCGACGATCACCGTGCGTGCCTGGTACTCGTCGTCGCCTATGAAGACCTTGTGGGTCTGATCGGAAAACTCGACGCGAGTGACGTCGTCGGTGATGTACTCCACGCCGAAGCGCTCGGACTGACGCCGGAAATCCTGCATCATCTCCGGCCCGAGTATTCCGTCCGGGTAGCCCGGGTAGTTCTCGACATCGCTCGTGATCATGAGCTGGCCGCCCCATTGGAACCCTTCGATCACGAGCGGGTTCATGTTCGCGCGGGCACCGTACAAGGCGGCTGTGTAGCCGGCAGGCCCTCCGCCAATGATGATCACGTCACGAACCTCTGTCACAAGACCTACCTCCGGATTGCGGGTCACAGGAGAACTCTCAGTCTCTATCGGCTTGCTCGTTCACGTGACTGTAGCCCGTACGAAAGAGAACGTCGCGCGAGCCCGTTTTGTTCCAGTGGTTGGATGCGCACCAAGCCTGCGAAGATTGCGGCCGCGCACCGTGCTTGGCACAGCCCTGAGCGGTCGCTAGAGAGGGGTGGCGTCCGGCTCCTCAGCGCTCGCGAACGGAACGCGAAAGCTGTCGCGGGGCAGCGGGTCCTCCCACGCTCCGAGCGCGAGCGCTGCCGCGGCACGGCCGATCGCATCGGAGCTCTTCGCGCCGCGACCGTTGCCTCCGACGACGACGAACAGGCTGTCGCCGATCTCGTCGATATACGGCAGTCCATGCGTGGTATAGGTGATCAGGCAGCGCTTCGTGTCTGTCGTATCGAGCGGGAGAGCCGGCAGGATGGCGCGCAGCACGTCCTCGAAGGCGCCCTGGTAGACGCCCGAGAACCCGGTGCGCATCCACTCGTTCATGTCTTCCCGAGTGCGGAGCGTTACATCGCCGGCGGTGTCCGCGCCCGCCTTGAGGTACAACGCACCGTTCGGGTACCTGCTCGGTGGCACGAGATAGAAATCCGCGAGTTCTTCGTGTCTCAGGCCGTAGATGAGCGTCGGGAGATCGCGGTACGTCTCGGCCTCAGCGTCGGCAACTCGGGTCACGAGCGTGACCTCGCTCTTGATCCGCAGCGGGAGTCGCCGGGACGGGAGACCGTACGCGTTGGCGTAGGCGCCCGTGGCGAGCAGGACGCGTTCGGCCTCGATGCATTCGCCCGCTTCAGTCTTCACCAGGTAGCCGCCTGCGCGGTGCTCGCGGGCCACGACGTGATCGACATGGATTGCAGCACCGCCGCTCGTGGCCGCCGCGAGTTGCGCGGCGAGCATTCGCCTCGGGTCGATGTAGCCGGCGGGATCCGGCTCGTACGCGTACGCGACGTTGCTTGGGAGCCGGTAGCCGTGGACGACGGTCGGAGCAGACGTCTCGCCGACCGCGCAGGCGATGTCGAGTGAGCGTGCGACGGACTCGATCTCGCGCACTCGAGCATGATTCGCGTCGGCCCAGAGTGTGCCGACGGGCCGGTGGAAGTGGATGCCCGTGCTCGCGGCTAGCGGCGCGTATTCACTGATCGAGCGGATCGCGAGGTCGGCCCACTCGCGGTGTCGGTCGATCTGGCGGGTGATCCGCCCGGAGTCGTAGTGGCTCGAGAAGACGCCGTCGTGCTGGATCCAGCTCTCGGGCTCCGCAGGGCCGATGCCGATGGCGCGGGCCCCGAGTCGCGTGAGGTGTCGCAGCGCGGCTGCGCCAAACAGTCCGAGCCCGATAACAGCTACGTCGTAGCGATCGGCCATGAGCGGCGCGTTCGCGGTCAGGCGGCGTCGCGCGTATCGGAGCTCTTGGTGCCCTCACGCTCGGCAGCCCGCGCAGGCTCGGCGATGGGCTCGAGCTCGACCGGCGTGCCGATGTCGTACGGCTCGCCGGCTGGTAGCGCGCTCTCATCGGTATCGAGATCGGCGATCGTGAGCTCCGGCGCTTGGAGTTTCTGTGTCGCCCGGTCGATCTGCTCCGGTGTGTCGATGTCCTTCTCGCTTTCGGCGCCATAGTCGGCGAAGCGGCGCGCGGTGACGAGTACCCGACGCTCGAGCGAGCCGACGGCGCCGTTGTAGTGCTGTACGGCCCCGTCGAGGCTCCGTCCGAGCTTGCCGAAGTGATCCGCGAGGGTGCCGAGACGGTTGTGGAGCTCACGTCCGAGCCGGCTGACCTCGCGTGCGCTCTCGGCCACGGTCTCCTGCTGCCAGCCGTAGGCGACCGCCCGCAGCAGCGAGATGAGCGTGACCGGTGTAGCGATGAAGACGCGCTGTCTTGCGGCTTCCTCGATCAGACTCGGGTTCTGTCGCAACGCCTCGCTGAAGATTGGCTCGCCAGGCAGGAACATGATCACGAAGTCAGGTGCTGTCTCGAACTGCTCCCAGTAGGCCTTCGCGCTCAGTTTTGTCACGTGGTCGCTCACCTGGCGTGCGTGGTGGGCCATGTGCTCATTCTGCTCGTCGGGATCGTCTGTCTCGAGCGCGTCGAGGTAGGCAGCGAGTGGTGCCTTCGCGTCGACGACCACCTGTTTGCCCCCGGGAAGCTTGACGATTAGATCGGGACGTAGCTGCTGCCCATCCCGCGAGCTCGAAACCTGCTCGGCGAAGTCGCAGTGCTCGAGCATGCCGGCCGTTTCGACGACGCGGCGCAACTGCATCTCGCCCCAGCGGCCGCGAACGGCCGGCGCGCGCAGGGCTGTCACCAGGTTGCCTGTCTCCGAGCGCAGCCGGTCCTGCGTGTCCGCGAGCAGACGGACCTGCTCCGTGAGCGCGCCGTATGCCTGCCGGCGCGAGACTTCGATGCGCTGCATCTGTCCGTCCACCTTCTCGAGCGAATCCTTGATTGGCTTGAGCATGTCGGAGACGGCAACGCGCCGCTTGTCGAGGTCATCGCGAGCGCTCACCTGGAAGCGCTCGAGGGTCGAGCGGGCTAGCTCGAGGAACGCCCGGTTGTTTCGCTCGAGCGCGTCGCTTGACAGCGTCTTGAAACGGTCAGACAGCTCGGCGCGGGCCTGCTCGAGTACCTCAGCCTTCTCGCGCGCGGCTGCGCGCTCGTGCTCGAGCGTCACACGCGTCTCGGTGAGTTCGCGCTGGGCGGTGCTCAGCTCCTCGGTGAGGCGCGCCTGAGTGCCGGTTGACTCATCGAGCCGTTCGGCCAGCATCTCTGCCTCGCCGCGCGCTCGCCCCTCACGGCCGCGCGCAAGAAGGGCGATCACGATCGCGCCGACGAGCCCTCCGAGGATGAACCAGATGATCTCCATGTACCAGCCTGTCGTTAGAACGACGAACAACGAACACTACGGTTCACGTCGGATGCTCCAGCGGCGTCGGCTACTGGGCCTTGGCCTTGGCGCTGGCCTCAGGACTCCCCGCTGGAGGAGATGGCGCGCGGCGGCGTCGAACGAAGATCGCGCCCCGCCGCACGAGGATGTAGAACCCGAGCGCGGCGCCCATCGCGATCAGCGCCCCCTGGAGCTTGAAGTCGCCGGCTATCTTGTCGGCGTACTCAGCCGCCGTCAGGCCCTGGCTCGCTTCGAACGGCGGGACTTCTATGCCGCGAGCCAAGGACGCTTCTTCGTAGTCCGAGAGGAAGCCTCCAACGGGCGGAGCGTTTGCGATCGCCCAGAGGCCCGTAACCAACGCCAGTGCCAGTACGGGCCGTGTTAGCCGGCGCCCGAGTCGATGTCCCCGGAGCACGAGGATCGCGGCCGCGGTGCTCAGCAAGGCCATCGGCGCAAGCAACAGCAGCGTCCATGCCCAGCTCCAGAGGCCCTCGACGGCCGTGACATACGCCATGCGACCGTAGAGGGCGAGACCATACGCCAATCCGCCGAGCATGAGGAGTGCGCCGAGTCGAGGCAGCATCACTTCATCGTACGCGGCAAGATGCACGTCCCGTACAGCCGTGGTTTTCCGGACTCGGGCCGGGTAGCCTGGCTTCGTGAACACGGGTCTGGGCGAGCAGGCGCTGCGGGAAGTCTTCGGCCCGTCCGGGTCGCTGTCGCACGCGCTGGCGGGGTTCGAGAGCCGGCCCGAGCAGCTCGAGTTGGCCGAGAGCGTCGCGAGCGCGATCGGCGAACGGGTGCCGTTGCTCGCCGAGGCCGGTACGGGCACCGGGAAGACGCTTGCGTACCTCGTGCCGGCCCTGGCCAGCGGTGGTCGGGTGGTAGTTGCGACCGCAACGCGAGCGCTTCAGGGTCAGCTCGTAGAAAACGACGCGCCGATCGCCGCAGGCGCGTTGGGCCGGGAGCTTCGGGTGGCCATCCTCAAGGGACGCGAAAACTACGTCTGCCGGCGGCTCGAAGCGGGATTCGACGGCCTCGGCGAGCAGTCGCTCACGCTGTTCGCCGACGACGACCTCGCAGAGCTCGAGAGCTTGCGCGCGTGGGCTCGCACAACCGTGACCGGCGACCGCTCAGAACTCGAGTTCGAGCCCAGACCCTCGGCGTGGAGTGAGATCGCAGTTGGCTCCGAGCGCTGTCTTGGCCCGCGCTGTGCCTACGCGTCGGGCTGCTATGCGGAGCTGGCGCGGGAGCAGGCGGCCGAAGCGGAGCTGATCGTGACGAACCACGCCCTGCTTCTCGCGGACGTTGTCGTGCGTTCGGAGAGCGAGGAGTCGCGTGTGCTGCCCGAGCATGACGTTCTGATCGTCGATGAGGCACATCGGCTCGAGGATGCTGCGGCTACCTGGCTCGGCGGACGATTCTCGCTTCGTGGAGTACGCAGGCTCGTGCGGGATATCGAGCGCACGCACGCTGAGGTTGGACGCCCCGCGCCGCGCGCGTTGTTGGACCAGGTGGAACGAGGAGCCGAGGAGCTTATCGGCGCGTTGGCGCCGCATGAGGGTCGACATCGTCTCGACGATCTAACGGTGGAGCGCGAAAGCGATCGTGGTGCCAGCGTGACGGAGTTGCTCGAGCAACTCGGCGGCTCACTGAAAGGTGTGAACGAAGAGCTCGACAGTCTGGCGCGCCGTGCGTACGCGACCGCAGACGACGTCCTGGCCTGTCTCGCTCAGGATGAGGCGGGCACGGTCGCGTGGGCCGAGGCTGGACAGCTTCAGTGGGCGCGGGTCGACGTTGCTCGGGCGTTGCGTGAGAGCCTCTGGGATGAAGGGCCCACGCCGATTCTGGTATCGGCGACGCTCGATCATGAGCTCGTCGCGGCGCGGCTCGGACTCGGTCGCGCCGCGAGTCTGCGCGTCCCGTCGCCGTTCGACTTCGACACGCAGGCGCTGATCTACCTGGCCACCGACATGCCGGCGCCCGGCAGTGCCAGCTACATCGAGCGGTTGGTCAGCGAGGTGCGCGACCTGTGCGAGGCTTCGCGCGGGCGCGCGCTCGTGCTGACGACGTCGTACCGGGTTCTCAACGAGCTCTCGGAGCGCCTGACCGCTGTGTTGTCGTACCCGGTACGGGCGCAGGGGCAGGCGCCGCGTGAACGACTCCTGGCGCAGTTTCGGGAAGACGTGGAATCCGTGCTCGTTGCGACTCAAACGTTCTGGGAGGGCGTCGACGTGCCGGGTGAGGCGCTTTCTCTCGTCGTGATCGAGAAGCTTCCCTTTCAGGTGCCCGACGACCCGCTCGTCGCCGCGCGCTGCGAGCGCATCAGACTAGAGGGCGGCGACCCGTTCTCCGACTATCAGGTGCCCACAGCCGTGCTCGCGCTGCGTCAGGGCTTCGGGCGGCTGATTCGCTCTCGCGCCGACCGCGGCGTCGTCGCTCTGCTCGACGGTCGGCTCCGTACGAGACCGTACGCGCACCGTTTCCTGGAGGCCCTGCCGCCGGCGCCGGTAGTGTCGTCGATCGCCGACGTCGAGGCGTTCCTGTCGGTCTCGGCGCCGACGGGTTGACACTTCGACTGTAGACGGCGCCGGAAAGCGCCGATGGTACTCTCGTAAACGATGGCCAAACGGAAGAAATCACGCACGCCGGCACCTCCGACACCGAGTCGCGGAGGACGAAAAAAGACGGTCCCAGGAGTATCGTCGCAAGCCAAGGGCGGTAGCTCGTCCAAGCAGCGTGGCTCGAGCCCCCTCGGCAATCTCGAGCCTCGGCAGCTTCGTTTTCTGCTTGCCGGCGGCGTCGGGCTTGTCATCCTCGTTGCGGTGGTCCTTGCTGTGACGCTGAGCGGGAGCAGCGGCGGCTCGGACCCGATGCCGGTGGCAGAGCTCACGGCCGCCGGTTGCACCCCGTTCGCGGGTGTTACCCCGGCTGCCTGGGACCACGTTCCGGACGGACAGGAGGGGGACTACGAGTTCGGCACCTTCCCGCGTACGGCCGACATTCATGATCCGACCCTCGTGATCTGGAACCGCTACACGGACCCTGTGAGCCAGATGATGCTCGGTCACAATCTCGAGCACGGCGGCATCTACGTTCAGTACGGCGACGGTGCCTCGGCCGAGACGATTCAGATGATCGCGGACTGGTGGGCCACAGATCCGAACGGGATCGTCGTTGCGCCGTTCCCGGAGCTCGATCCCGATGTCATTGCACTAGGCGCTTGGTGGACGCCAGATCAGTCGGACGCGAGCGAGCATGGTGATGGAGCTGACAGCGTCTATCTTGCGTCGCTCGGGCAGTTGGCGTATTGCAACCAGTTCGATGAGACCGCGTTCAGCGCCTTCAGAGATGCGTTCCGCGGTCGCGGCCCCGAGGCCTTCCCCGTCAACGCGCTCCAGCCCGGGACCTAGGAGGCGTCGGGTGAGGTTACGGAACACACCAAGCCGACCCGAGTCTCGGGTCGGTCACGTCCGGTCGTAGCTCGCCGTAGCGCCGCTACGACCTGCGCGCCGGGGTGGCGGAACTGGTAGACGCGGGGGACTTAAAATCCTCTGGGGCCGCAGGCCCCGTTCGAGTTCGAGTCTCGGCCCCGGCACTAAAAAGGCCTGCATATCGGTACTTTCCCACCAAGCTGCTTGCCACAAACGGAGTGCGAACTGCCTCCGTGCGGGTACGGATACGCGTACAAGGTTCCCGCTAGACACTGAACGCGCCCTCCAGTTCGACAACCTCGCGTCGGGCTGCCTGATCGGCAAAATGGCCATAGATCCCCA
>JAUVPB010000138.1 GCA_030598925.1 Actinomycetes bacterium | reverse complement strand
GGACGATGATTCCGGGTATCAGGAAATCGACGTAATCGAGCCCGGGCGTCTGGATCGCGCCGCCGAACACGTAGACGAAGAGCAGCACGAACATCACCGGTTGCACGGTGAATCCGAGCAACAGGTCTGGCTGTCGAGGAATGCGCAGCAGGCTGCGCTTCGCGAGGACGAGCGTGTCAGAGCACGCGTGCAGGAGCGTCGTCATCGCCGGGCAGAGGAGTCGGTCTCGTCGGAGTCCTCCTCCTCCGCCGCGTGCCCGGTTAGCTTGAGAAACACGTCATCGAGAGTCGGGCCGCTTATGTGGATGTCATCGATGCCGACTCCGACGCGATCGAGCGCACGTACGGCCTGGGCAGTCGCACCCTGCCTCTTGGTGAGCGGCACGCGAACCGTGGCTGCCTCGCCGCGCGCCCCTTCCCCGAACAGCGGTGCGAGCGCGTCGATCGCTGCGCCGACATCGTCCGCCCGTTCGAGTCGAACCTCGAGCCGGTCGCCGCCCACACGAGCCTTGAGCTCGTGAGGCGCTCCCTCCGCGATCACACTGCCGTGGTCCATCACAGCGATGCGGTGAGCGAGACGGTCGGCCTCGTCCAGATACTGGGTCGTCAGCAAGACCGTCGTTCCGTCCCGGACGAGAGATTCGATTGCCGACCAGAGCTCGAGGCGGCTTCGAGGGTCGAGCCCCGTGGTGGGTTCGTCGAGGAACAGGATGGGGGGACGGGCGACGAGCGCGGCTGCGAGATCGAGTCGCCTGCGCATGCCGCCCGAGTATGAGCCGACCAGTCGGCGACCGGCGTCAGACAGTTCGAATGTGTCGAGCAACTCGCCCGCGCGCTCTCGCGCCAGTCGGCGGCCGAGGTGGTACAACCGGCCGACCATCTCGAGATTCTCGAAGCCGGTGAGGTTCTCGTCGACAGCTGCGTGCTGCCCCGCGAGTCCGATCTGGCCACGAAGCTTCCGAGCGTCGCGCACGACGTCGAGTCCGGCAACCCGAGCCTCACCCGCGTCGGCGCGCAGCAGGGTCGTCAAAATCCGGACGGCCGTCGTCTTGCCTGCGCCGTTAGGGCCGAGGAGGCCGAACACGGTCGCGCGACCGACTGCGAGATCGACGTCGCGCAGCGCGTGTACGTCTCCGAAGCTCTTGCGGAGTCCGAGCGTCTCTATGGCCACGTCGGTCGGCACGCGGCGGAAGGTACCCCAATCAGCCCGCCCGGCGGTACAGGCACGAGCGGTGTGAGCCCGTCGTAGCCCAGGATGGTGCCGGAGCGTGAACTGCTGCCCTCGGTCCGCGTTCGGTCGGTGCCACCGGAGATGCTCGTGACGATGACGGAGCACCCAGACGACTCTCGCTCGACGGCGTGGGCCGGCTTGTGCTTCGAGCCGCCCCTACACTGCCGACTCGATCGGCGATCCAGGAGGCATGCATGTTCTCGTTCGGAGTGATGACCGATACGCATCCACACCTCGGCGACTACGCGCGTTTCTCGGAGGAGCACGGCTTCGAGTACTTCTGGATCCTTGACTCGCCAGTGAATTGGCGGGAGATGTCGCCCTACTTGACGCTCGCCGTGATGAACACGAAGACGGCCACGATCGGCGCCTGCTGTACGAACCCGGTCACCCGAAACGTGGCTGTCAATGCGAGCCTTCATGCGACCCTCCAGGAGTTGAGCGGCGGTCGCGTCGTCCTCGGGATCGGAAAGGGTGACTCCGCTGTCCGGCGTATGGGGGAGCGTCCGGCCAAACTGAAGGAGCTAAAAAGTCGCGTGCCGCTCATGCAGAAGTTGGCGAGCGGAGAGGAGATCGTCTACACGCCCGAGGCGCCAAGCGATGAGTCATGGCACGAGCAGGCCGACGGTGAACTCACGCTCGAGTTCCCGTGGGCACTCAAGCAGCATATGCCGCTCTACGTTGCTGGCTACGGCCCGAAGATTCTCGAGTGGTCGGGCGAGCACGCAGACGGGATCTTCATGCAGATAGCCGAGCCCACGACCGTCGCGTGGGCGGTCGAGCGCCTCCGTCGTGGCGCGGACAAGGCCGATCGCGACGTGCGCGACATCGAAGTCGTCGTGTGCACGCCCTCTGTTGTCTCGGACGATCACGCCGCCGCGTGTGATGCGGTGCGCGGCTTCCCTGCATATGTCTCGAATCACGTAACCGACATGCTGCGCTACTACGATCCCACCGATCTGCCGGAGAATCTCGTTGCGTGCGTCGATGACAAGAGCAAGTATGACTACCGCCACCACACCGACTCGAGCGCTGAACACGCCTCGCCGATCTCCGATGAGCTCGCGGACAGCTTCACCGTGATCGGCACGCCCAACCGCTGCGTCGAGAAGCTGAGCGAACTCAAGGACAGTGGTGCCACCCAGCTCTGTATCTACTTCATGGGTAGCGACGAATCGTCGGTGTACGAAACGATTGAGACGTACTCACGGGAGATCATTCCGCCGCTCAAGGCTCTGTAACCGCCTCGCGGAGTGCCGGCGATGCCCGCGCGCCGTCGATCTCCCATGAATCGGCGAAGAGTCGCCGTCTACCTCATCCCCGTTGGCGTGACTCTCGCCTGGCTGATCGCCGTCGTCGTCGGCGATCAACTCGGACGAGTAGCCGACAACTGGGCGTCTACGGTCACGATGATCTTCGGCAGCTTCCTCGCAGGCTCGTCGCCTGGGGGTGCAGGCGCCGTCGCATTTCCGATCTTCACGAAGGTGCTCGACGCGCCGGCATCGGTGGCGAGAACGTTCTCCCTCTCGATCCAGGCCGTCGGAATGACGGCAGCGTCAGCTGTCATCCTCCTCAATCGTCGCGCGATCGAGTGGCGGGCCTACGTCGTTGCGGTCCCATTCGGTGTAGTGGGCTTAATGGTCGGGTTGTTCGTACTCGGTGATCCGGACGGGCTGTTCTGGGGCTTCCGTGTGTCTCCGGCGTACGCGAAGGTGACGTTCACGATCACGCTCGCGGCCATGGCATACGCGATGCTGATGATGCTCGCCGCCAACGACAAAGGCGCCGATCGCTGCCCGGTCTGGAACAACCGCGTCACGGTCGGACTCGCCGGCGCCGCGTTCATCGGGGGCGGAATCACCTCGCTGACCGGTACCGGCGTGAACGTGTGGCTCTTTCTTTTCATCGTGCTCCTAGCGGGCCTGCATCCGCGGGTTGGTGTGCCGACCAGCATCCTCACGATGGCCTCACTCTCGATCGTTGGTTTCGTCGTTCTCTCGCTCGTTCACGGGCAGTTCGATCTCGGCTTCAACTCTGCCGGCGAGATCGTCTCCGTCGGGGATCGCACCGCCCCTGTTCCTCTCGATCCCGCGGGCACCGACCTGGTCGGCTTTTGGCTTGCTGCCGTGCCCGTCGTGGTCTGGGGCGCGGCGCTCGGAACCTGGGTCGTGCACGTACTCCATGAACGGCCGTTGATCATGTTCGTCGGTGTTCTCGCGCTCGTCGAGGTCGTGACTACGGTGCTCTTCCTCGACGATCTACGCTCAAACACGGCGCTGCTTGTCTACTTCGTCAGTGGCCTGGTGGTCGCGCTCGTCGGCGTGAGGCTGCTCCGTCGCAACCGGCGGGCGCTGCTCGGCTTTCCAGCAGAGCCGCGCCCGTAGCTCTGCCGATCTCCTAGAGTGTCCGCTTCGGACGAACGCTCGTCATCGCCAATAGCAAGGAGGGAGCGATGAAACGGATCGGTCTCAGCGTGAACGGCTCGCCTCACGAGCTCGAGGTGGAGCCGCGCGAACTGCTCGTCTACGTCCTTCGGGAACGTCTCGGCATGACCGGGACACACGTTGGCTGCGATACGTCGTCATGCGGCGCGTGCACCGTGCTCGTCGATGGTGAATCGGTGAAGTCATGCACGATGCTCGGCGTCCAGGCCGAGGGTCGCTCGATCACGACGATCGAGGGGCTCGCATCCAACGGTGAGCTTCATCCCGTGCAGCAGGCGTTTCACGAGCAGCATGGACTCCAGTGCGGCTTCTGTACGCCCGGATTCGTCCTGGCAACGGTAAGCCTGCTCGAGGAGAACTCGAGTCCGACCGAAGACCAGATCCGCGAGGGCCTTGAAGGCAACCTCTGCCGTTGCACCGGGTATCACAACATCGTGAGAGCCGTTCAGGCGGCCGCGGGGAAGGAGCTTCCGGCATGAGCGTCGTCGAAGAAGGACGCACTTACATCGGCGCGTCCGTCCCTCGTAAGGAAGACGCAACGCTTCTCACCGGGCAAGGGCGGTTCGTCGAGAACCTGACCGCGCCGGGCATGATGCACCTCGCGGTCGTGCGCAGTCCGTTCGCACACGCAGAGATCACCGAAGTCGACCTCTCGCAGGTACGAGCAGCGAAGGGCGTCGTCGCCGCCTACTCCGGCGCCGAGCTGGCCGATGAGTGGGCCGGGCCGCTTCCGTGCGCGTGGCCGGTGACGGAGGACATCAAGATTCCCGATCACTTCCCCCTCGCCTCGGATCGCGCACGCTACGTGGGCGACGGAGTCGCTGTCGTACTCGCCGAGAGCCGAGCCGCCGCGAAGGATGCGGCCGAGCTCGCCAGCATCAGCTACGAGCCGCTCGAGTCGGTCACCGATGTCGCCCTGGCAGCCCGACCAGGGGCGCCGCTCGTGCACGAGAGCCTTGACACCAACGAGTCCTACACCTGGGCGATGTCAGCCGGAGAAGTCGACACCGTGTTCGGCGAGGCAGACGTTGTGGTCAAGGAGCGCTATCGCCAGCAGCGACTGGTGCCGAACGCGATCGAGCCGCGCGGCGTGCTGGTCGAGCCCGTCGCCTCCACGGGCGAGCTGACGCTCACCAGCTCGACCCAGGTACCGCACATTCTCCGCACCACGCTGTCGGGCGTGCTCGGCATGCCCGAAGCGAAGCTGCGCGTGATCGCCCCCGATGTGGGTGGGGGATTCGGCTCGAAGCTTGACGTCTACGCCGAGGAGGCTCTCTGTCTCGCTCTGGCGCGGAAGCTCGGGCGCCCTGTCAAGTGGGTCGAGGAGCGCTCCGAGGCCTTCCTTGCCACGATTCACGGCCGGGACGTTCTCCAGGAGATCGAGCTCGCGGCCACATCGGAAGGAAAGATCACGGGTGTTCGCGCTCGGCTGACCGCGTCCATGGGCGCGTACCTCCAGCTCGCCACCCCGGGAATACCACTACTAGGGGCGTGGCTCTACGGCGGCTGCTACGAGATGGAGGCGTACGACTTCTCCTGTACGGGAGTGTTCACGAACACAACGCCAACCGACGCGTATCGGGGCGCGGGACGTCCCGAGTCGAACTACGCGATCGAGCGCACCGTCGACGCTCTTGCGCGAGAGGTTGGCAAGGATCCAGTCGACGTCCGTCGACTCAACTTCATCAAGGAGTTCCCGGCGACGATCGTCTCCGGGCTCGAGATCGACTCCGGCGACTTCGAGGGTGCGCTCGACCGGGGGCTCGAGCTTCTCGACTACGAGGACTTCCGGCGGGAGCAGGCCGCTCGGCGGGCGTCGGGTGATCCAAAACAGCTCGGCGTCGGCTTCTCGACCTATGTTGAGATGTGCGGACTCGCACCGTCGCGCATACTCGGGGCGCTTCGCTACGGCGCCGGCGGCTGGGAGGCAGCAACCGTGCGCATCCTTCCCACGGGGACCGTTCAGATCATGTCAGGCGCCACGCCGCATGGGCAGAGCCACGCAACGACGTTCTCCCAGATCGTCGCCGACGAGCTCGGTGTCGACGTCGACAGCGTCGAATATTTTTCCGGCGACACGGCGGTTGTTCCGCAGGGAATGGACACGTACGGCAGCCGTAGCCTGGCTGTCGGCGGTATCGCGCTGCACCAGGCGGCCGGCAAGATCGTCGACAAGGCTCGCCTCATCGCTGCGCACCAACTCGAGGTCTCGCCTGATGACTTCGAGTATGAGGGCGGGCGATTCACCGTCAAGGGCACCGATCGCAGCATGACGGTCACCGAGACGGCGTTCCATGCCTGGACTGCGCACAATCTGCCCGACGGCATGGAGCCGGGTCTCGAGGGCGCCAGCGTGTACGACCCGCCGAACTTCAGCTGGCCAGGAGGCTGCCATATCGCGGTCGCCGAGGTCGATACCGAAACTGGCGACGCACGCGTCATTCGGTACATCGCGGTCGACGATGTCGGCAACGTGATCAACCCGGCCGTGGTGGCCGGGCAGGTGCACGGAGGGATCACACAAGGCGTTGCACAAGCCCTGTACGAGGAAGCCGTCTACGACTCCGAGGGCAACCTCGTAAACGGTTCGTTGACCGGCTACCTCGTGCCGAGTGCCGCCGAGGTGCCTTCCTACGAAGTCGATCATGTCGTGGCGGCTAGCCCCACGAATCCGCTCGGAGTGAAGGGTGTCGGAGAGACCGGGACGATCGCGTCCACTCCGGCGGTGGTGAACGCGGTCGTCGATGCGCTCGCGCATCTGGGCGTGACCGAGATCGAGATGCCGACCTCGCCGGAGAGAGTGTGGCGTGCGATTGAGGAGGCGAAACGATGATCCCCGCGGCGTTCGACTACGAGTTGGCTGGAAACATCGACGAGGCGATTTCACTACTCGGCCAGAGCGGCGAGGCGAAGCTGATTGCGGGAGGCCACTCGCTACTACCGCTGATGAGGCTCCGCTTCGCGCAGCCGGACCTGCTTGTCGACATCGGTCGGATCGATGACCTCTCATACGTTCGGGACGCTGGCGACTCGATCGCGGTCGGGGCTATGACCCGGCACGCCGATGTCGCGGCGGATCCGCTGCTCGGTGCCGACTGTGGGATCCTCGCGGAGACGGCAGCCCAGATCGGGGATCCTCAGGTACGTCATCGTGGCACGCTCGGCGGCTCGATCGCGCACGCCGATCCTGCGTCAGATCTCCCGACCGTCCTGCTTGCGCTCGACGCCGAGTTTGATGTTCGCGGGCCTGCCGGCGACCGCACGATCGCCGCGGGCGACTTCTTCACCGGGTTCCTCGAGTCTGCGCTCGAGCCCACCGATGTCCTCACCGAGGTACGCGTGCCGAAGCTCGACGGGCCCGCAACCTACGCGAAGTACAATCGGCGGGCGCAGGACTGGGCCACCGTCGCGGTAGCGGCGGTTCAGCGCAATGGCGGCACAGCGCTGGCGCTGACCAACATGGCTGCGACCCCAGTCCGTGCTCTAGGTGTGGAGCAAGCGCTCGCTGACGGTGCCGACGCAGCTACGGCTGCCGCCCGCGTCGGCGAAGGGACGAATCCACCCAGCGACACGAACGGGAGCGCCGAGTACCGGGCACACCTCGCGACGGTTCTCACGCGACGGGCTCTCGAGCAGCTCTCCGCATAGCCGGTGCTCCACCGGCAAGCTCACCCGTGAGCGAACGGGACGCCGGAGCGCGCGCGGCGGAGCCGCCCTTCGGGCAGGCCGAGCTTCTGACCGCGGTTGCCGGCGCGAGACGGGTGCTCGATGCAGGCTGCGGGAGCGGGCGGCTAACCGTGGCGCTGGCGGAGGCGGGAGCCAGCGTCACCGGGGTCGACACCAGT
>JAUVPB010000170.1 GCA_030598925.1 Actinomycetes bacterium | reverse complement strand
ACTTGGCCATGCCTTCCATGAACCGCTGGCCGACGCCGCTGAGGACGCCACCAGCCTGGAAGTTCATCGCCGCGGCCACCTGAGTGCCGTCGTCGGTGTCTGTCAGCTCGAAGCGGGCGTCGCCTCGGACCCACCCGAGCCGCCCCTTAGCGTCGCCGCGGAGCTCGTAACTGTCGAGCGGATCCCGGGTCCGCACCGTGACGGTCCCGTCGTACTTTCCGGTGATCGAGGGCACGAGCACCTTCACGGTGAGCTTGCACGTGTCCTCGTCGACAGGCTCGAGCGATTCGATGCCTGGCAGGGTGCGTTCGAGAACGCTGAAGTCCATCAGCCGTTCCCAGACGACCTCGCGCGGCTGCGCGAACGTCCGCTCCGCTTCGATCTTCACTCGGCAGCGCCGGACGCGGAGGGGGCCGATTCCCGTGCTCGCTGGGCGGCGTCAAGTACCGAATCGACGATCATCTGGTAGCCGGTGCAGCGGCACAGGTTGCCTGAGATCCCGTGTCTGATATCAGCCTCGGTCGGGCTGGGATTCTGCCCGAGCAGATAATGGGTCGAGAGCACCATGCCGGGGGTACAGAACCCGCACTGGAGGCCCTGGTTGTCGGCGAACGCCTGCTGAATCGGGTGGAGCGTCGAGGCCCCGGTACTGAACGCCTCGATGGTGGTGATCTCCTGCCCGTCGACGTCCGCGGCCAGCACACAGCAGGATTTCACCGTGTCGCCGTCGAGCAGCACCGTGCAGGCACCGCAGTTTCCTGTAGTGCAACCGACGTGGGTGCCTGTGAGGCCCAGCTCCTCGCGCACGAGCGCCACAAGGGTGAGCCGCGTGTCGATCTCGAGGCTTCGTGTCTGGCCGTTGATCGCGATGGAGATCGGAAGCTTCACTGCGCACCTCCTCCGTTTGCCGCGGCGTCCCTCGCCTCGGCGAGAGCGCGCCTTGCATAGACGCGTGCCATCTCGCGTCGGTACTCCGCCGAGCCACTGAGGTCTCCGAACGCGTCCTCCGTGGCTTCGTACACAGCGTCGCCTGCTTCCTCCAGCGAGGCGTCGCCGGCCACCTCGGCGACGGCCGGCGAGGCCGTCGCTCCGCCGACCGCGATCGTCGCGGAGCCACCGCTTGTAACCGCCGCGGCGTTGACGATCGCGAACGCACCTTCGACTCGTGCGAGCCGGACGAACGCCGATCCTCCGTCGGCGGGCAGCTTCGGCAGCTCGAGCTCGGTGAGCAGCTCGCCGGGCTCGAGGGCCGTACGCATGATGTCGACGACGAACTCTCGGGCGCCGATTCGTCGCTCGCTCGTCGCGCTCCGGACGACCGCGGTTGCTCCCGCAGCGGCGAGGACCGGCAGGTAGTCACCCGCTGGATCAGCGTGCGCGACGCTGCCGCCGATCGTGCCTCGGTTGCGTATCTGCACATCGCCGATCACGCTCGCGGCCGCGGCAACCGATGGGCAGTGAGCCTGCACGATCGGGTGGCCGATGAGATCGCGATGGCGAGTCATCGCGCCGATGCGAATGGTGTCGGCGTCCTCCTCGATGTACGCAAGCTCGTCGATCCGGTTGAGCGAGATCACGGTCTCCGGCCGTGCGAGTCCGAGGTTCATGGTCGGTACGAGGCTCATGCCGCCGGCGAGGATCGTCGCGCCGTACTCGGCGGCCGCAAGCTGCTCGAGCGCCTCGGCGAGTGTCGCGGGTGCGTAGAAGGCGAGCTCGCTCGAGATCATCGCGAGACCGCCTCTCGCTCGGGCGCACCCGTCTTCGCTTCCTGAATCGCCGACCACACGCGCGACGGCGTGAGCGGCACCTCGTTGAGCGTGATGTCGAGGTCGGGGAACGCATCCTCGACCGCGTTGCAGAGCGCGCCGAGCGGAGCCCCCACGCCCGATTCTCCAACGCCCTTCGTTCCTAGTGGTGTAAAGGGAGTCGGCGTCTCTTGGTGGGCTAGCTCCATCCGTGGTATCTCGACGGCGGTCGGGATCGTGTAGTCCATGAACGTTGCCGTGAGTGGCTGCGCCGCCTCGTCGTACACGATCTGTTCGTAGAGCGCCGCGCCCAGGCCCTGGGCGATGCCGCCGTGCAGATTCGCGTCGGCCAGCAGCGGATTGACGATCGTGCCGGCGTCGTGGACCATGCAGTACTTGAGGATCTCGATCTGGCCGGTCTCCGGATCGACCTCGACGATGCACGCAGCAGCGCCGTTCGGCCAGGACGGGTAGGCGCTGAAGCGCCCCTGCTTTTCGGGCTGGTGGTAGACGTTGCCGATCTTGAAGTGCCGCGTCGCCTCGAGCGCGGGCTCCGTCTCCTCCATGTTCGCGCCGTGCGGGTTGCGATAGACGTCGCTCGCCACGTCGTCGAAGCTCACCGCCTGGCCGGGCGTGCCTTTCACCGTGACGTTGCCCTCGGAGAACTCGAGGTCTGCCGGATCAGCCTCAAGCATTCGCCCGGCGACCAGCGCCATCTTCTCGCGGATGTCGCCCGCAGCGAGCTGCGCGGCAGAGCCGCCGATGATGATGCTTCGCGCGCTGTAGTTGCCGAAACCCCACGGGCACGACTCGGTGTCGCCCTGGATAACGCGCACGCGGCTCAACTCACAGCCGAGACCGTCGGCGACGATCTGGGCGATCCCGGTCTCGTTGCCACTGCCGGGCGAGGTGATGCCCGTCAGTGCCGTGACGTCGCCCGTCGGGCTGACGCGGACCTCGACACCGTCGGAGCCGTTCAGGATCAGCGACCCCGGCATCGAACAGCCCTCGGGAATGAGCTCCTGGCCGATACCGAGCCCGAGGTAGCGGCCCTCGGCGAGCGCCTCTTCCTGCTGGCGGGGAAAGTCGTCGTAGCCGACCATGTCGAGCACCTTCTCGAGCGCGGCTGCATAGTTGCCGCTGTCGAGCATCGCGCCGGAAACCTGTGGGTACGGGAACTCGTCGGCCGGGATGAAGTTCTTGAAGCGCACGTCGGCGCGTGGCAGGCCCGTCTCGCGGGCCACGTGATCCATGATCCGATCCATCAGGAACGACGCGGCATCCTTGCCGTAGCCGCGATACGCGTTCCACGGGCACTTGTTCGTAACCACCGAGCGGAGGTGCGTCTCGGAGTTGGGGATCTTGTATACGCACGGAAGGCAGTACCAGGTCACGAACGACATGCCCCATCCGCAGAGCGCCGTGGGTGCGCCGACGTCGGCGAGCACCTCGAGGCGGATGCCCGTGACCTCGCCGTCGTCCTTGTACGCGACGTCGTAGCGGAAACGCGTGTCGCGGGCATGGCCACCAGTCTGGAAGTTCTCCGTTCGCTCTTCGATCCACTTGACGGGGCGGCCGAGCTTACGCGCGAGGTACGCGACGAGCGGCTCCTCCTGGAACGTGGGCATCTTCAGACCGAACGCGCCTCCGACGTGCGGCTGGATCACCCTGATCGAGGTGTCGGGCACGCCGAGAGTCCCGGCGAGGTATTGCCGCAACGGATGCGGATTCTGCGTCGAGTCCCAGAAGGTCAACTGGTCGTCGTACGGGTCGTAGGAGGCCATGCACCCGCGCGGCTCGATCGCTGAGCCGGTGATGCGGCTCGAGCGCACCGACCCCGTGGCGACGCCGTCGGCCTCGGCGAAGGCAGCGTCCGGGTCGCCGAGCGTGATGTCCCGGGTCGCCATGATGTTGTCACCCCAGTCGGGCTCGACGAGCGGCGCGTCATCAGACATCGCCGCCTCGGGATCGGCGACGACCGGTAGCTCCTCGTAGTCGACCTCGATCAGGTCGCGCGCTTCGTACGCCGCGAACTTATCCTCGGCAACGACAGCGGCAACCGCCTCGCCGACGTATCGCGCGCGGTCGAGGCAGAGCGCGTACCACTTCACGCCCTTGGCGCCCACGGCCCCCGTGTCGTACGTCTCGGGGATGGCGTTCATGTTCGCCTTGACCTCGTCGCCGGTGATGACGTGGATAACCCCGGGCAGGCTCTCTGCCGCCGAGGTATCGATCGAGCGGATCCGGGCGTGCGCGTACGGAGACCGCAGCACCGCGACGTGGGTCATGTCCGGCAGTGCGATGTCGTCGACGAACTGCCCGCGACCGGCTACCAACCTCGTGTTCGTGAGGCTCGGAACGCCCTTCCCGACGTATCCCATGCTCGCTCTCCTTGAAACTCGCTTGCCACGACCTACGACGTGGGCATGTTTTCGTGGTCTGCCCGCACTGTCAAGGACCAGTCGATGGCCGGCTCGCGTTCGTATGCTCGACTGCCGTCCTAAACGTGTCGTCGACGACGGCCGAGTGGGCCAGTCGAATCGGCGTGATCGAGACGTGCCCGCGCTCGAGCGCCTGGTAATCGGTGCCCTCGACGCCGCCTCTGATTCTCAGACCACCCGTGAAGTCATGGACGTAGAGGCCGGGCTTGGCGGCGCTGAAGATGTTGTCGTAGCCAGACACGGCGAGCTCCGTGACGACGCGGTGGGTCGCCGTGTCCGCCACGTGCGGGAAGTTGACAGACAGCACGTCTGCGTCACTGGGGAAGCCGGCCTCGACGATGGACGCCAACACATCGGCCGACACCGCCGCCGCCCGATCCCACAGCTCCTCGCGGCTGGCCGACCACGCGTACGGGCTCCATGCGCCGTGGTTGTTGAGATCTCCGGTCGAGAAAGCCACCGACGGGATGCCCGTGATCCATCCCTCGACCGCCGCCCCGACGGTGCCGCTCGAGAGGAGAAACGCGAGACCGTGGTTGAGCCCCAGGTTGATGCCGGAGACGACCATCTGCGGCCGCTCGTCGAAGAGCGAGTGGACGCCAAGCTGGACGCAATCGGCGGGGAAGCCGTCGGCGACGTGAATCTCGAAGCCGTCTCGCTCGATCGATTCCACCTCGATCTCATCGAAACGCGTGATCGCCTTGCCGATCCAGCTTCGCTCCTGCGCGGGTACAACGGCTCGAACGGGCGCGAGCGAGGAGAGAGCGTCCATGAACGGGATGAGCGACGGCGAGTCGACACCGTCGTCGTTGGTTACCAGCAGGAAGCTCATGGCGCCTCAGCGTAGCTCGCGGCGGCGCGCGACATAGAGCGGGGGTGCGTCCCACTTGCCGTCAGGGTTCCGACGCGTCAGAGTACGCGCCCTATGGCACTCAGATTGGGCATCGACGTCGGCGGCACCTTCACCGACCTGTTTCTGCACGACGACGAGACGGGGGCTTTCTGGCTCGCGAAGACTCCGTCGACGCCCGAGGACCAGTCGATCGGCGTCCTTGCTGGCACGCAGGAGGTGTGCGAACGAGCTGAGATCGACGCGGCGCGGCTCGACGTCATCCTGCACGGCACGACCGTTGCGACGAACGCGGTGCTCGAGGGGAAGGGCGCGAGGGTCGGCCTCCTCGTCACGCAAGGCTGGGCGCACTTGCTGCATCTCGCCGAGTCCTGGACGCCCGGGCCTCTGTTCGGATTCTTCGACTACATCAAGCCCGAGCCACTTGTCGAGTTCGAGGACATCCGGGAGATACCGGAGCGTCTCGACTCTCGCGGCCGCGAGCTCGTTCCTCTCGACGAGGTCACGACGCGCACGGCCATCGAGGAGCTGCGAGACGCCGGCATCGAGGCGCTGACCGTCTGCCTGCTCAACTCGTACGCCAACGCCGGGCACGAGGAGCGCGTGGAGGCGATCGCATCGGACACCCTCGCCGGGGTCCCTGTGTCGATCTCGTCCAAGATCACGCCCGAGTTCCGCGAGTACGAGCGGGCTGTCACCACGGTGATGAACTCCTACGTGGGCCCTGTGCTCCAGGGGTACCTCTCGAGCCTGGAGCGGAAGCTCGAGGACAACAAGATTCCGGCCCCGCTCCAGGTCGTCCGCTCAGACGGCGGTCTCCAGTCACTCACAGCCGCGAGCGAGCACCCGGTACAGACCGTGCTCTCGGGCCCCTCGGGCGGTGTGAACGGTGCCGCGTTCGTGGCTCATCGCGCGGGTCATGACCGCATCCTCACCTTGGACATGGGCGGCACATCCACCGATGTAGCGGTGTGTGTCGGTGGCTCGCCCACGATCACCCGCGAGACGCGGGTGGGCTCATTCCCCGTTCGCGCGCCTTCGGTCGACGTCGAGTCGATTGGCGCTGGAGGCGGGTCGATCGCGT
>JAUVPB010000042.1 GCA_030598925.1 Actinomycetes bacterium | reverse complement strand
CGTGCCAGCCGGCGTGCCTCATCTTGGTCGCCGCCGCGTCGGCGACGGCGGGTGGCTCGATGGGTCGTTAGTGTGGGATCGGTGGCCGGTGCGCTGGTGTAGACGACACGACGGTCGTGAGGAGCTCCCGGCTGAGAGCGCGGGCGAGACGCTGTTTGCCGACAGACAGATAGAGCAGCGCTGAGGCTGCCGGTATGGCGTCTGACCCTTACGCCAACATCGCCCAGGCCGAACCGGACGTCGTGCTGGGGATCGCCGAGCGGCTCGAGGTCCGCGCTGCGCACCCCGATCAGCGCGCGATGCTCGACACGTACCTGAGCGATATCGAATGGCCCCGGGAAGCTCGCGTGATCGAGCTCGGTTGCGGGACGGTCCGGTATCACGGGTGCTCGCCGCTCGCCACGAGCCGGCCGAGGTATTGGGGATCGATCCGTCTCCCGTCCTGGTGGAACGGGCCAAGGAACTGGCGACCGTGGCCGACAAGGTTCGCTTTGAAACTGGGGATGCTCGTGAGACAGGCCTCGATGACGCCTCATTCGACGTCGCGATCTTTCACACGGCGCTGTGCCACATTCCGGAACCCGAACGAGCACTCATCGAGGCGCATCGCATACTCAAGCCGGGTGGTTGGCTGGCGATCTTCGACGGCGACTACTCCACGTCAACCGTCGCGCTTGCCGAACATGACCCCCTACAGGCATGCTCGCGAGCCGTAACCGAGCAAAATGTCATTGACCGCTGGATCGTGAGGCGATTGCCAGGGATGGTCAAACGCTGCGGGTTCAAGGTCAGCCGTTTTCGCAGCCATGGCTACGCGGAGGTCATTGATCCGACCTACATGCTCGGACATGCTGAACGCGGCGCCGAAGCGCTCGCGGCCCAAGGCGTGATCGGCGAGGAACTGGCCGAGGCACTCAAGGCCGAGGCGCACCGCCGTGCCAGAGCAGGCGAGTTCTTCGGCCACATCGCGTACGCCAGCCTGGTGGCGCGCAAACAAGCCCGATAGGCAGCCGGTGGGTCGGTCGCCCGTACGAGGCGCTCGTAGACCCGATTGTGAATCGCGTTGCTCTGCTTAGCGCGCGTAGTCGATCGCGAGCACGGTTTGGGATAGGTCGCTGGTCACCAGCAACCGCCCACTCGGCGTGGTGGCCGTGCCGACCGGGCGGTGCGGCCAGTCGTCAAAGAAATCGGCATCGAGGTCGCCCTCAACGTACTCGAGCAACGGCTGTGGCTCGCCGCTGGGCATCCCGTCGCTTCCGAACGGGATACGCATGACGTTGTAGCCGGTCGGCACATCCCGGTTCCACGATCCGTGGAACGTCACGATGGCATCACCAACGAAGTCCTCGGGGAACGAACCGCCGGGGTAGAACAACAGGTCGAGCGGGGCCGAGTGTCCCTGCATTGCGAGCACAGGCGGCACGACATTGTTGGGGTCGCGACACCACTCATCGGTGTGGGTGCCGTCGCCGACGAAGTTCGGGTCGGTCCATTGCGTTCGCGGCCCCATGCCCTGCCCTTCCGGCAAGGAGAACTCCGACCAGCAGTAGGGGTAGCCGTAGAAGAGTCCGGGCTCGGCGAAGAGGTTCAGCTCCTCCGCAGGGTTGTCCTGGTGGATGTCCGGCGGGTCGAAGTCCGAGCGCGAGAGATTGTCACTGCCGTTCTCAACACCCCACAACCGTCCGTTGGAATCGAACGCCAGGCCGACCTCGTTGCGCAGGCCGTCGGCGAAGACCTCGCCGTCGGCGAAGTCGATCGCTTCGCCGCCGAGATCAGCAATGGCAAAGCGCCGGATGCGGGCGCGCGAAGAGTCCGCGTCCACGTTGCTCCCAGAGCCGACGCTGATGTACAGGAACGCGTCGTCGAACACGATGGTGCGCGTGGAGTGACCATCGCCGGGGATGCCGTCGATCACCACCGCGGCATCCCCTAGTGGAACGCGGTCAGCCGGATAGTCCCATCGATACACCGTCGTGTCGCTCGACGCGTAGAGGTAGCCACCGTCAATAGCGAGTCCATGATTCAGCCCCGACTCGCTGGCCATAGTCACCCGCTCGCCGTTCGTAGAGACGCCATCCCCGTCATCGTCGTGTAGCAACACGACCGATTCATCAGCCCGGCTGAGCACCAACACGTCGCCGTTGTCGTCAATGATGATTCCGCGAGGCGAGCCCACGTCTGTGGCCCAAAGCCAGGCGCAAAAACCGTCCGGCACGCTGGCGTTCTCGATCTGCGCCTCTGCGGGGCCGCAGCGTTCCTGACCGGCGGTGTCCGTGCCGCTACCAGCGCCCGCGTTGTCCTCGCCCGCGTCCGGCTCAGGTGTTGCGGCCGGGTCGGGCGCGGGCTCGGGGATACGCTCGGTTTCAGGGGACGGCTCGGGCGCCGGGCCAGCCCCTGACTCGGCCGGGGGCTCGATCGGCGCGGCAACATCATCGTCGCCACCACAGGCGGCGAGGGAGAACGCGACGATCGCGGAGAAGACGAGCAGCGTCAGGACCGGGATGCGGGCACCCGAGCGCCTACATTCGGGTTCGTCAGCACCAGGGGACGGCGCGTGTGGCATGAAGCCGCCCACGGAGCGTTACAACGCGAGGAGCGAGGGTGCGAGGGCGCGGAGCTCGGCCATCGGGAAGCCCGCCGACTCGCTCAGTACCTGCACGCACACATGATCTGCGCCTGCGTCGAGGTGCTCCTTGACGCGAGCCGCCACGGCGTCGACGTCGCCCCAACCGACCAGGTCGTCGATGAGGCCGTCGCTACCGGCGCCCGCAACGTCGTCCTCGCTGTATCCGAGCCAGAGTAGGTTCTTGCTGTAGTTGGCCTTCCCCAGGTAGAACGGCGTGAACGAGCGCGCGATGCGTCGCGCGGCCTCGGCGTCCTGCTCGAGGACAACAGTGACCTCGGTCGCGAGCAGCTTCCCCTCGCCGAGGATCTCCCGGGCGCGACGAGTGTGCTCGACCGGGACGAAGTATGGATGGGCGCCGGCGGTTCGATCGCGGGCCAGCTCGAGCATCTTGGGGCGAAGTGCCGCCAGCAGGCGGGTCGCGGGGATCTCTGGCGGTGTGGCGATGTCCGGCGTCGCATCCATTCGATCGAGGTAGTCACGCATCAGCGAGACCGGCCGCGAGTAGTCGAATCCGTGTTCCGACACCTGCTCGGCGTGGCTCACACCGAGACCGAGGAGGAATCGTCCTGGGAAAGCCTCCGCGAGCGTGCGCTCGCCGGTCGCCATGGTCATGGCGTCACGTGCCCACAGGTTCGCGATGCCGGTCGCGACCGCGACGCTCTCGGTCGCTGCGAGCACGATGGCCCCGGCCGCGAAGCACTCCTTTGCGATCAAGGGTTCCGGGTACCAGAACGTTCCGTAGCCCAGCTCCTCGAGCTCTCTGGCCGCCGCACGTACGCTCACAGCGGGTTCCGTCACGAACTGCACCTGCCAGCAACCTATGCGTCCGAGATTCATCTGTCCTCCTGTCGTGTTGGTGAACAACGCCGGGTCCGCAGACCGGCCGTTAGTCGAGCCCAGCCTCTACGAGCCGCTCGACCAGGCGATCCCTGGTCGAGTCGTCGCGGTAGGGGAGGTCGTCACGCAGCCCGTCGGCGTTCAGGCCGGGAGCGGTTTGACGCGCGTGGTCCAGGGCCGCCGAGGCGTGCCTCTCCCTCCCGAGTGCGGCCTGGGCAGCGGCGAGCGTGAGGAGCGCCTCCGTGTTGTTCTCATCCCGGGCGACCACGTCCTCCGCCATCTCGGCAGCGATCTCGTAATCCTCGCCGACGAACAGGGCGCTGGCCAGCGTCGATCGGTACCAGTTCGACATCAAGGGGCTAAGGCGGATCGCGCGCGAAGCAAGATCGACGGCCTCTTCCCAGCGTCCGAGGTACCGCATCACGCTCGCCGCGACACCAAACGACAGATCACACGAGGGCCGCTCAGCAGTAGCCTTCGCGGCCGCCTCGAACGCCCCCTCCCAGTCCCGCTGCATGACGAGGACGTGGGCCAGGACGGTGTTCCCGATGCCAGTCGTGTCTCCGTGCTCGACTGCTGACCGGGAGAAGTCCGTGGCTCGTGCGTAGTGGTCGGCCGGATCGTCCACCGTGTCTCCGAGCGCCGCCCACAGGTTGAGCCAGGCGGACAGCGCGTAACCAATCGGCTTCTCCGGGTTCCGTTCGATGACCTCCTCGAAGTGCCGGCCCGCTCGCCGTAGCGAGTCTGCTGTGCCCAGGGACACCTCGTGGAGCCCGCGGTAGACGACCTCCACGCTCTCGCCGTCGAGCTCTTCGCGGTAGGAGCGCGCGATGTCGCCTCCGACCACCTCGATGTCGAGAGCCGCCACGATCTTCGCGACGACGTCGTCTTGCGCCGCGAACACGTCGTCGAGGTCGACTTCGAATCGCTCAGCCCAAACAATCGCCGATTGCTCGGTGTCGACCAGCTGCGTCAACACCCGAACGTTTGATCCAGCTCGCTGAATGGCTCCCTCGAGAATGAAGCGCACGCCCAGCTCGTGACCGAGCTGCTGCGCCGAGTGTGCGCGTCCCCGGTAGCCGAGCGTCGACGCCTCGCTTGTCAAGTCGAGCCCCGGGATGGTCATCAGCTTGATCGCGAGGGCCATCATCAGGCCGCTCGCGAAGTGCTCGTCCTCCGGGGCCCCGAGGTTGACGAACGGGCTGACCGCGAGTGACGGCTTGTCCGGCAGCGCGATTCGTCGCCTCCACGGCTTCGCCTCCTCCTTCGGCAGCTCGTCGTCGATGATCTCGTACGCGAGGACCGGCTCCGGAATGTTCTTCAGGCGTCGCCGGCCGAGCGACCGACGTCGGCCGGGCAGGTCATCGACGCCGTCGACCGCAACAGCCGAGGCACAGATACCGCCGGGTTTCGCGAGCGCTTGCAGACGCGCCGCGACGTTGATGGCGTCACCGAACCAGCGCCCATCCTCGACGGAGACCGAGCCGAAGTTGACACCGAGGCGGAAGCGGACCTGCCGCGCCGCCGGCAGGCGCTCGTTCTCGGTCGCGAGAATTCGCTGCATCGCGATCGCCGCGGTGAGGGCAGCCGCTCCGCTCGGCAGGATCGCGAGAAACTCGTCGCCGACGAACACAACGACGTCACCGCCCTCGCCCGACACGATCGCCTCGATGATAGTGCGAAATGCCTGAAGCGTCTGGTGCGTTTCGATCTCGTTGTCGGCAATGAGCTTGCTGTAGCCGACGACGTCGCCGTTGATGACGGCCGCGCCTCTGGTGACTAGACCGTCGTCTGAGGTGGTCATTCAGCTCGAAGGGTAGTAGCAGAGCCGCTGGCTCGCGCCCAGTCAGCGGGCGATGCCGATCGCGGCTGCGCCGGCTACCACGAGAAGCGCTGCGGCTATCAGCCGAGGTGAGATGGCCTCCGATTGGCGAAGCAGGATCGCGGCGAACAGCACCGTCCACAGGACAACGGTGCCCAGCAGTGGCGAGACCACGGTGATCTTGCCACGGTCGATGGCTTCCAGAAGCGCGAGGTGCGCAGCACCGAAAGCGACGCCCGCCCAGACGAACGGCGCGAGCGAGGAGCGTATCTGCGCGAGCGGTGCGTGTCGGTACCGAGTGACGAGCACGAAAAGCACCACTGCGACCGTCGCGCCCGCCAGCAGTGCCGCCGCCGCGACCACACCGGGCACGTCTCGATCAACGACCACCCAGCGTGAGATAGTGTCGCGCGCTGCGAACAGGACGAGACTCCCCGCGGCCCAGATCACACCGATTGCGCGGTAGTTCTCGGGCCGGACAGGGTCGCCCGCGAACAGAATGACACTGGCGACGATCAGTAGGGTGCCGATCGCTAGCGGCGTTCGTAGCGGCTCGCTGAGGAAGACGATCGCCGCGAACGACGAGACGAGCGGCAGGGCGCCGGTGATCACCATCGTGCGCGACGCGCCGATGCCCTGCATGGCGTGCGCCAGCATTACGTGAGTGAGGCCCGGCACCGCCAAACCGAGAACGAAGAACGGCCAGATCCCCGACCAGGTGAGGTCGCTGGCCTGGTTGATCGCAACCGCGATGACAGCCGCCGTAACGAACCCGACGGTCGTGGTGTGCATCGCCCCGAGAGCGGCGTCGGGAACACGTCTCAGACCCAGCCGCATCAGGACAGCCATCAGCCCGAACGCGGCGCCCGAGACCAGTGCGAGAACAACGACGGCCAACTAGCCGAGCCCCAACTTCACCAGACGCCGGTAAACGAATGCACGACGGTCTCGGCCTCCATGGTCCATCCGACGCCTCTTCTCGCACGATCCGGGGCGCGCAACCCGCGACCACGACCCCGCTTGTCGCCTCAAGCCTAGGCGTGGAACTACGCGTCGCGGGCTTGCGGCCCGTCACGGTTCACGGCTCCTTCCTGCCACCGCAACCATCGACGAAGTGGGGGCCGCTTCGCCAGCTGTCGACCCGGCGACCGTGAGCTGGCTCGGCCGGTACGGTCTGGCGTGCCAACACGCAGCGCGGCGAGAGGAGGAGCCCATGGCAGCCGAGGCGATGACGGTCGAGACCGACGGCCCCGTCACGACCCTGACGTTGCGCCGGCCGCACCTGCTGAACGCGATGGACTACGCCGCGGCATGCCAGCTCGAGACGACGCTGGCGGAGCTGCGAACCGACGGGCGCCTCCGGATCCTGATCATTCGCGGCGAAGGACGCGCCTTCTGCACGGGGATCGATCTGAAGGAGTTGTCTGCAGGCGAGACGCCACACGACTACTACTCGGTCTGGGATCGGTCGCTACGACTGCTCGAGGAGCTCGATGCATTCGTCCTGTGCGTCATGCACGGCTATGCCATTGGCGGCGGCTTGCAGATCGGCCTGGCCTCCGACATTCGGATCGTTACTGACGACTGCGTGCTCGGGCTGCCTGCGATCCAGGAGAGCATCATCCCGGGGCTCGCCCCTCTCCGCCTGCCGCGGTACGTAGGGCTTGGTCGCGCCAAGTGGCTGATCCTCTCCGGCGAGTCGATCGACGGTCGACGTGCCTACGACCTCGGGCTCGCCGATCACGTCGTACCCGCCGCGGAGCTCGACGAGCACGTCGCGGACCTTGCCGCCGCGTACCTGAAGGCGTGCTCGGTCGGTGCCCGCCAGTCGAAGCTGCTTCTCGGCCTCGGTCAGCACCTCGACTGGCAGCCGTTCTACCAGGAATACCTGCGTCGGCAAGCCATCGCGCTGGACTCGGCAGACCACGAGGAGGCGCGCAGCGCGTATCGCGAGGGCCGCGAGCCGAGATGGAGCTAGCTGAGCTCTCGCTGATCGACGACGCGTGACAGCTTCCCGCCCTGCGATCGCTCAAGACCGCCCGGACGCACGAGTCTGATCTGCATCGAGCAGCCGACGGTCTCCCTCACGGCCCTACCGGTGCGCTGCTCGAGCTCGGCGTCGCGCAGTTCGTCGGCCTCGACGGCGAGGCGGGTTTCGGCGAGGCGGGTTTCGGTGGCCGGTGTGACCTCGACCGCGACCGTCACCTCGTCGAGCGTGTCGTCGCGTCGTACGATCAGCCGGTAATGGGGGGCGAGTTCAGCCACTTTGCCCAGTGCCGCCTCGACCTGTGAGGGGAACACGTTGGTGCCGCGGACGACGATCATGTCGTCGGTCCGGCCTCGCACGAGGCTCATCCGCGCAAGCGTTCGCCCACACGGGCATGGCTCCGACGTCAGGCTTGCGACGTCGCCAGTCCAGTAACGGAGCAGCGGCAACGCCTCCTTGGTCAGCGTTGTCAGCACGAGGACGCCGTCCTCGCCCTCCGGGACGGCCTGCCCGGTTTGTGGATCCACGACCTCTGGCAGGAAGTGATCCTCGTTGATGTGGGAGCCGCTGCGGTGCTCGACGCACTCGCTCGAGACACCCGGTCCGATGACTTCCGACAGGCCGTAGATGTTGCTCGCGCGAGCATCGAGACCAGCCTCGAGACGCGACCGAAGCGACTCGGTCCAGGGCTCGGCTCCCACGACCGCGAGCGAGATGCTGATCTCGTCGGGCGCCACGCCCCGCTCGGCGAGCGCCTGTGCGAGCGTGAGACCGAAGCTCGGGGTGCAAGCGATCACGTCGGGCCCGAAGTCCTGAATGAGCGACACCTGACGCTCCGTCATGCCACCGGACACCGGCACGACGGTCATACCGAGCCGCTCCGCGCCCGCATGGAGTCCGAGGCCGCCAGTGAACAGCCCGTAGCCGTACGCGTTGTGGAGCATCATCCCTGGGCGGGCTCCGGCCATGACCAGGCACCGAGCATTCACCTCGGCGAGCAGATCGAGATCGGCCGCCGAGTAGCCGACCACCGTGAGCTTGCCGGTAGTTCCCGAGGAGGCATGCACTCGAGCGAGCTCGCTGCGTCCGACCGCGAGCAGGCCGAACGGGTAGCGAGCCCTGAGGTCGTCCTTTCGTGTGAAGGGCAGCCGGTTGAGGTCAGCGAGTGTGACGTGAGCGGAGTCGACTCCTGTGTCGGCGAGGGCCTGCCGGTAGAAGGGCACGCGCTCTTTCAGGCGACCGAGCAGCGATCGCAGGCGGGTCTCTTGGAGGGTCTGCAGGTCGGCGCGCGAGACTGTCTCGCTGTCGCGATCGAAGTAGTTCGTAGCCATTCGCGCACAGCCTATGGCGAAGCCACAGCGAGTCCCAGGGGATCGCATGGTTCCGCGCGCAGGCTGCCGGACTACGCTTGCTCCGTGTCCGACTCCGAGGATGGCTGGCTAGGCACGGATCCGCTCCCCGACGATCCGTGGCCGATCCTCGCCATCTGGCTCGATGAGGCCCTCGCGCGCGGTGAGCAGCCGAATCCGCATGCCGTTGCGCTGGCGACCGTGGACGAGCGGGGCGATCCTTCGGTTCGGTTCGTCTTGTGCAAGGCGATCGAGCTCGATCCGGCGGCGATCGTCTTTTACACGCACAGCACAAGTCGCAAGGGGCGCGACCTGGCGCGGAAGCCGCGGGCGTCGGTCGCCTTCTACTTCGTGCCGGAGGGGCGACAGGCTCGTGTCAGCGGCAGCGTGCGCGAGGCGACGGACGCCGAGAGTGACGCGTACTTCCGCACGAGACCACTCGATGCCCAGCTCGGCGCGTGGGCCAGCGAGCAGAGCGCGCCTCTCGCCTCGCGTGCCGACCTCCTGGCGGAGATGGATCGCCTCGCTGAGGACTACGGCGTGGCGCTGGACGCTGACCGCGGCGCTGCAGAATCGTCGGACCGAGTGCCTCGACCCGACTCCTTCCGCGGCTATCGGATCCTGCCGACGCGCGTGGAGCTCTGGCATAGCCGGCCCGGGCGTATCCACGATCGAGCCGAATGGAGTCGGGCCGGAGACACGGAGCCCTGGAGCGTTCAACGATTGCAGCCCTAGGCGATCTCTGGCTGCGGGACGTCCGCATCGCGGGCTCGCCGGCGCCTACCGACATTGTGATCGAGCGCGGTCGGATCGCCTCGGTCGGGCCGCCCCCAGCGGAGTGGAGAGCGGAAGCGATCGATTGCCACGCGCACCTCGCGCTGCCGGGGCTGGTCGACGGCCACGCCCATCTCGACAAGACGCTGTGGGGCCAACCCTGGCGGCCGCACTCGGCGGGAGCCGGCCTCCCGGCGCTGATCGAGAACGAGAGGGAGGCTCGCGTCGAGCTCGCACCCGTGGTCGAGCGCGCAGCGGCCCTCCTGGAGGCCTATGTAGCGAACGGCACGACGCTCCTGCGCACGCACGTCGATGTCGACCCTGAAAACGGACTGCGCGCGGTCGAAGGCGTGCTCGAGGTGGCGGCCCGCTTCGCCGATCGCATCGAGGTCGAGGTCGTCGCGTTTCCCCAGAGCGGCATCCTGGCTGCGCCCGGAACCGAGCGGCTGCTCGACGCGGCCCTGCGGGCGGGCGCCTCGCTCGTCGGCGGGCTCGATCCGGCCGGCGTTGATGGCGATGCGGCCGCCCACCTCGCCATCGTTTTCGGCCTCGCCGAGCGTCACGGCTGCGGCATCGACATCCACCTGCACGATCGCGGCCCGCTCGGTCGCGGGCAGGTCGGTCTCGTGATCGAGCGAACGCGCGCCCTCGGCCTGGCGGGGAGGGTGACCATGTCCCACGCGTTCTGCCTCTGTGACGGAGAGCCTGAGGTCGAACCGCTACTGGAGGAACTCGCTGAGCAGCGGATCGGCCTGGCGACCGTAGCGCCGGCCCACACCTCGCCGCCGCCACTCGAGCGCCTCTTCGAGCTCGGCGTACCGGTCTGCCTCGGCCAGGACGGCGTGCGCGACCTCTGGTCGCCGTGGGGCGATGCGGACATGCTCTCGCGCGCCGGGCAACTGGCCTGGCGAGCCGGCTACCGTCGCGATGCGGACATCGAGCGGTGCGTGGAGATCGCAACCACGCAGGGCGCCCTGGCGCTCGGTGTTGACGATCTCCGTCTCTCGCCGGGCGGACGCGGAGACGTGGCGCTCGTCCCAGCCTCGTGTCGCGCCGAGGCCGCCGTCGCTCACCCGCCCCGCGCCCTCGTCGTCAAGAACGGGGTTCCGGTCGCCGGCTCGTTGCGTTCTTCGGCTACGCGGTGCGATACTCGCGACCCCACGAGTGCCTGAGAGGTTGGTGTCGTATATGGAGCTCGGTGCGTTTTCGATTAGCCTGACCGTCGCGGATCTGGAGATCTCGCGAGCCTTCTACGAGAAGCTCGGCTTCCAGGTAGCGGGCGGCGACGCGTCAGCCGATTGGCTGATCATGGCCAACGGGACGACGATCATCGGGCTGTTCCATGGCATGTTCGACGAGAACATCCTCACCTTCAACCCTGGGCTCGACAACACCATGGCGACCGTCGAGCCCTTCACGGATGTGCGCACGATCCAGGGCGAGTTGGACGATGCCGGGCTCGACCTCGACGAACGCGTCGAGTCGGCGAACGCCGAAGGGCCCGCGCACGTGCGCCTGACGGATCCCGACGGCAATCGGATTCTGATCGATCAGTTTCGCTAGTCGCGGGCTTGCCCCGGCGCCCGGTCAGTGTCCTCCTCAGGAGCCACGTCCCTGTTGCCTGCCGGCCTTGCGCTGCTGGTAAGCGTGGTCAGTTCCGCGATGTCTCGCCGGAAGAAGAGTGCCGTCGTCCAGTCGGCCACGAGCCGCAGCTTGCGTGAGAACAGCGGCAACTGATGCAGGTGGTACGTCCGCGCAATCCACCAACCGACGAAGCCACTGAACTTCAGGCCGAGCGCGTCGGCGATGCCCTTGTGACGGCCCAGCGTCGCCACCTGTCCGAGCATTCGATAGCCGTACGGGCGAGCTTCGCGTCCGGTCGCGAGCCGCCGCAGGTTCCGGCTGAGAGCTCGTGCCTGTCGCAGGGCGTGCTGGCACGTCGGCGGATCGACTCGATCCGGCGTGCCTCTGTTGCGAACCGCAGCGCAGTCGCCGAGCGCCCATACGTCCGAGCGCCCATCGACCAGGAGCGTCTCGTCGACGACGATGCGTCCCCGGTCGTCGAGCGGGAGGCCAAGGTCGTTCACGGCCGGATTCGGCTTCACGCCCGCCGTCCAGACGAGCGTTTCGGTTTCGATCCGAGCGCTGTCGGACAGCACCACCGCGCCGCGTTCGGCGGATGAGAGCCGCGTTTCACATCTGATGTCTACCCCTTGTTTTTCGAGATGGCGCAGCGCGTAGGCGCCGAGGCGCTTCGGTATCTCCGACAGGATCGTCGGCGCCGCATCGACGAGCACCCAGCGCTGCGGAGCATCACGCAGTCTCGGGTAGTACCTGACTGCGTCCAACGCAAGGTCGCGGCATTCGGCCAGGGCCTCGACGCCCGCGTATCCCGCTCCGACGAATACGAAGGTGAGCTGACGCTGAACCTCGGCCTCGGTGCTCGCCGCGTCTGCGGCCTCGAGCCTCCTGAGAACGTGGTTGCGGAGGAGGATCGGGTCGGCAAGCGTCTTGAACTCGAGGGCGTGCTCGGCTAGTCCGGGAATCGGCAACGTTCTCGACACCGCACCGAGAGCGACGATGAGACGTTCGTACTCGAGTTCGACCTCGCCGACGAGGCTGGTTGCTCTCGCCGTCTTCGCTTCCAGGTCGACCTCTCTGACGCTGCCGAGCAGCAGGTCAGCGTGTGGACACATCATGCGAAGCGGAACGACGACGTGGCGAGGCTCGACTGTTCCGGACGCCGCTTCAGGGAGCAAAGGCGTGAAGAGGCTGAAGTTGTCAGGGTTGACGATCGTCGCCCCGCGCTTGCCGAGCAGACGTGCAACCCAGCTGCCTGCGAAGCCGCCGCCGAGCACGAGCGTGCCGCCGCGGGCCGGGCGTCGCGGGATCGGCGGATCAGGTCTCGGGTCCTGCCCCGTCAGAACACCCGCTTCGTGTAGCCGCCGTCGACGACGAGGTTCGCCCCCGTGATCAGGCTCGCAGCCGAGCTAGCCAGGAATACCACCGCGTTGGCGACCTCTTCCGGCGTACCCATCCTGCCCTGAGGGCACTGTGCGAGCGTCGCTTCGTAGCGCTCGGGTGCGTCGCGCCGATAGCGGTCCCACGCGCCGCCTTCGAAGTAGATCGGTCCGGGGAGCACGGTGTTGACACGGATCCCTTCGGAGGCCGTCTCGCGCGCGAGCTCCTTTGCGTACTGAATCGTGGCAGCCTTCAAGGGTCCATACGAGACGGTGCCGGCGAACGTCTCGATGGCCGCGATCGTCGAGATGAAGACCATGCTCGCCGCGTCTGAGCCTGCGAGCAGCGGGCGCGCTGCCTCGGAGCTGCGGACTGCCGCCATCAGGTCGGCTTCGAACATGCTTCGCCAATCCTCTTCGGCCGCCCCGATCGACCCCGTCGGGTTGGAGACGAGGACGTCGAGGCCTCCGAGCTCGCGGCCCGCCGAGGCGACGAACGCCCGGAGCGCGGCGCCGTCAGACACGTCGATCGCCTCGGAGTGCACGCGCACGCCGAGCGCCTCGAGCTCGCTCCTCGCAGACTCGAGCCCCTCCTCGCCGCGCGCGCAGATCGCGAGATCGACCCCCTCACGGGCGAGCGCCTGAGCGATGGCGCGCCCGATGCCGCGGCTAGCACCGGTGACGACCGCCTTCCTGCCAGCAAGTCCGAGTTCCACGATCTGCCACCTCTTTCGCGCGAGTTTGCGGCGTCAGCGTAGCGGGCGGTGAGCGGCCGGATCGTGCTCGCTACCGGCGCCGGCGCGCTTCTCCGCCGCTAGGCTCCCCGGGCTTGGGGTCGGATACCTTCACGAAGGCATCCCGGGGGGCCAGCTCGAATGCTTTCCGGATGGCGAGCTTGACCAGGGCGGTAGCAGGATCCGTGGCCCCGCGGGCATCCAGCCTCCTGTTGGCTGTTGTCCTCGCCGTGCTCGGAGCGGGCGTCGCGCTCGCACAGGCGTCCGGAGCGCGGGCCGGCACGGGGCCGGCGGCCAGTCACGAGGTCGTTGCATACTGGGGCGGCTGGTCGTCCGACAACAACCGGTTTCTCGCCAGGGACATTCCCGCTGACCGGGTGACGGTGCTTATCTATTTCTCGGCCAGGCTCGATCCGAGAACCGACACCTGCACGCTGACCCCGAGCTCCGGTGATCGAAGGCGCAACATCGGCCGCCGGTTCTCGGCGGACGAGAGCGTCGATGGAATCCTCGATCGCCGCGGACGTAAGGTGCTGCGCGGGAACCTGGGGCAGCTCCAGGAGTTGCGCGCTCGGCACCCGGAGCTGCGGATTCTCGCAAGCATCGCCTCGCCGTTCGGCAGCCAGGAGTTGGCTCGGCCGGCTAGCACGAAGCAGCGCCGCGCGCGGTTCGTCCGCTCGTGCATCAATCTCCTGATTCACGGACGCATCCCCGGCAAGAATGCGTCGCCTGGCCTCTTCGACGGGATCGACATCGACTGGGAGTTTCCGCAAGGGCCCCGGCGGCGACGCGACTTCACGCTGCTGCTGTCGGAGTTTCGGCGACAGCTCGACGGGGTCGGCGGCGGGAAGCTCCTGACGACTGCGACGCCTGCGGCGCCACAGGCGCCCTCACATTTTCAGCTCGGGAAGATCCACCGGCACGTGGACTGGATCAACCTGATGGGCTACGACCTGCACGGCGCATGGGACGCGAGGACCAACTTCCTCGCGCCGCTGATGCTCTCGCCGGGCCTACCCGACGATGGACTGACCATTGACGACGCCGTTCAGCTCTACCTGGCGGAGGGCGTGCCGCCCCGGAAGCTCGTCCTGGGTGTTCCGTTCTACGGCCGCGGCTGGCGCGGTGTTCCCCCGGGTGCGCATGGGCTAGGCCAGCCCGTGCGCTGCTGGAAGCGTCGCACGACGTGTCCGGCGAAGCACCCTGATCACCCTGGCGTCGCCTTCTTCGGTGAGCTCGCTGACCTCTACGCCGCCGGCCCTCTCTTCCGCGATTCGATCGCCCAACAGGTATGGACGTACGATCGAAAGACGCGGACATTCTGGACGTCCGAAGACCCGGGAACGCTGCACGCGAAGATGGCGTACGCGACCGCGCTCGGCCTGCGGGGCGCGATGATCTGGGAGATCAGCCAGGACACGGACGACAGCAGCCTGCTCAACGCTGTCGTCGACGGTCTGCAGTCGGCCCCATAGAGAAGCGCTGTTAGAGTCGCCGCGTGTCTGCCGTTGCTGTTGATTGGAGCATCCGGGGCTCGTACTTCGAGTCGTGCAACTGCGACGCGATCTGTCCGTGCCGAACGATCGGCGAGAAGCCGGGCGGTCGCTCCACGTACGGAGAGTGCGTATTCGCGCTGTCGTGGCTCGTTCGCGACGGGTCGGCCGACGGGATCGACCTCTCCGGTCTCGCGGCTGTACTCACCGGCCGCTACCACGACGACGAGCCGGGTTCGCCGTGGACGTTCTTCCTGCACGTCGACGAGCGCGGCAGCGACGACCAGCAGCGGCTACTCGCCGACATCCTGCTTGGCAAACTGGGTGGGGAGCACATCGAGAATCTTCCTTGGGTTCGCAAGCCGAGCGAGCTGCTCGGTGTCCGCTCGAGCAAGATCGAGGTCGACCACACGCCTCGAAAACAGTGGTTGCGGGCGGGAACGGCGACGACCGTCCGCGTGTCCGGACCCATGGAGAGCCCGGAGCAGGTCACGTGCGGCATCCCCGGCCACGAGCGCCATGGCGAGGAGCTGGTGGTTGAGGTGTTACAGCTCGACGACGGGCCACTGCAGTTCGAGTTCGAGGGCAACTGCGCGTACGCGGCCGACTTCGACTACTCGAGCTGAGCGAAAGAGCTGAGTCGTCGATCGCGGCGACCTGAGCGCGAACGCGGGTCGCGTCCGCGCGGCGCTAGCGGGGAAGGTACTCGCCGAGGAAGCCAGCGACCTCGTCGAGCAGGCGCTGACCGGTGAGCAATGCGAGGTCATTGTGGTCTGCGTCGGGAACCACGAGGAGCCGCTTGGGCTCGTTCGCGGCGTCGAAGACGCGCTGGCTCTCGACCAGGGGCACGATGCTGTCGCGGTCGCCGGCGACGACGAGCGTGGGGGAGAGGATCGAGCCGATCCGGTCGATGGTCGGGTATCGGTCGGGAAGCAAGACGCTCGG
>JAUVPB010000255.1 GCA_030598925.1 Actinomycetes bacterium | reverse complement strand
TTCTCTGCCAGAAACGCAGCGGCGACCTCTCGGTCGTCGAAAGGCGTCACCGTGCCGTCGACCTCCTGCCCCGTCTCATGCCCCTTTCCAGCAATCACTACGACGTCGCCCTCCGCCGCCCGCTCGAGGGCTCGTGTGATCGCCTGACGACGGTCGAGCTCAACTTCGACGGGCTGATCGACTCCGTCGAGGATGTCGTTCACGATCGCCTGGGGCCGCTCACCTCGCGGATTGTCTGACGTAACGACGACGTGATCGGCGAGTTCAGTCGCAGCCTCACCCATCGGAGCACGCTTGGATGGATCCCGCTCGCCGCCGCAGCCGAAGACGCAGATAAGCGAACCGTCGCAGATTGCTCGCGCGGAGCGCAGCACTGTCGCCAGCGCTTCGGGAGTATGGGCGTAGTCAACGATCACCGTGAACGGCCCCTCGTGCGGAACTGCCTCGAACCGGCCGGGAACGCCCCTGACGTGCTCGAGACCCCGTTTGACTGCGTCGTCAGGCATGTCCATGAGCCGGGAGACCGCAATCGCCGCGAGCAAGTTTTCCGCGTTGAACCGACCGCGCAACACGCTCTCTATCGCAAGGTCTCCGATCTCTAGCCGCGTGCCGACGCGCTCGATCACGATGCGATCCGGCGATAGGTCCGCCGGGTGGTCGATGGCGAACGTCAGCACGTCGCCCCCGTCGGCCCTGATCTCCTCCGCGAGCCTCCGCCCGTACGAATCGTCGATGTTGACCGCCGCGCCTGCCCGGGATCCGCCGTCAGGATCGGGAAAGAAAGGCGCTCGCTTCGCCTGGTAGTAGGCCTCCATCGAACGGTGGAAGTCGAGGTGGTCCTGCGTGAGGTTTGTGAACACCAGCACGCTGAACCGCACTCCTACGAGCCGGTGGAGTGCGGAGGCATGCGACGACACTTCCATCGCGCAGCTGCGGTCTCCCGCGTCGCGCATCTCGGCGAACGCAGAGTGAAGATCTGCCGATTCGTCCGTCGTTCGAACGGCGGCGCGGCGCTCGCCGCCGATGCGCCGCTCGATCGTGCCCAGCAGTCCCGGTCGCCGACCAGCCGCCGCCAGAGTGGCGTAGACGAGAAAGCTGGTCGTCGTCTTGCCGTTGGTGCCCGTCACGCCGACGACGTCCAGGTCCGAAGTCGGAGCGCCGTACACGGCGTCGGCGGCAAGCCCCATCGCGCGGCGGGCGTCGCCCACGACCAGCTGAGGCACGTCGAAGCCAAGCTCTCGCTCGACGATCAGCGCGCTGGCGCCGCCCTCAATAGCTGCACCGGCAAACTCATGGCCATCAACCTGTTGGCCCGGGATGCAGACGAACACCGAGCCGGCGTCCACATCGCGGCTGTCGTAGGCGACGCCACGAACGGTAATGGGAGCTGGGTGTGCGGTTATCTCGGCCCCGACGGCCACGCTCAGATCTGCCAGCTCGATGGGACTCGATTTTACCACCGCCCCATCGAGCTTCTCGCTCGCTGCGGCCACGACCGCCGTCCCGCCTTCAGATGAACCGGCGCCGGCATGCATCGCTATCGAACCACTGCACCAGCACCCAAGCTCAGCGCGAGCCTCCGCCCGGAGCGACCTCGAGGTGCGTGAGAGCCGCCTGCGCAATCTGGGAGAAGAGTGGCGCGGCCACTGCGCCACCGAAGATGGCCCCCTTAGGCTCGTCGACCGACACGAACACGACCAGACGCGGTTCGTCTGCGGGTGCGAAGCCGATGAACGAGGCCACATAGCGCACTTTCGAGTAGAGACCCGTCGGCTCGACCTTCGCCGCTGTGCCCGTCTTTCCCGCGATGCGATACCCGGAAACCGCCGCCTTCGAGCCGGATCCGCCGGAGACGACGCGCTCGAGCATGCGGGTTACCTGACGCGCGGTCTTCGTCGTCATGATGCGTGCTCGCTCCGGCTTCACGGCTTCAACTTCGCGTCCGTCGATGCGCTCGACGAGGCGAGGCTTCACTAGCTTGCCGCCGTTGGCGATCGAGGAGTAAAGCGCCGCCATCTGAACCGGTGTTACGGAGATCCCCTGACCGATCGGCACGTTGCCGATGGTCGAACCCGACCACTCGGCTCGAGGCAGAACGATCCCTTTGACCTCGCCCGGATAGTCGATCCCGGTCTGCCGCCCGAAGCCGAACCTCTGGATCCATTCCTCCAGCTTGGGCGAGCCTAGGTTGAGAGCGAGCGTGATCGTGCCGACATTCGACGAGCGCGCGAGGATCTCTGAAACGGTCATCACCTCTGCCCCACGCCGTTCGACCTCGCCGATCGTCCGGTCGGCAACATCGATCTGAGGCTCGAGATTGAAGGAGCTGCTCGGCTTGTGGATGCCCTCTTCCAACACTGCGGAAACCGTGACGACCTTGAAGGTCGAGCCCGGCTCATACGAGTCGGTCACCGCACGATTTCGTCGCTCATCCGGGCCCACCTCAACGTTCTGGCTGGGATCGAAACCAGGCTCGACGACCATCGAGAGGATGGCTCCACTGTGTGGGTTCATCACGATCGCCGTCACTGCCTGAGCCTTCCAATAGCCTCGGGCACGTCGTACGAGCCGCTCCACCCTGAGCTGCAGTCGATGGTCGATGGTGAGGTAGAGATCGTGGCCCTCCCTCACCGGATCCTCGTCCAGCACGTTGATGGTGCGCCCGTATGGGTCCGCGAGGACGGTGGACTTGCCGGCCCGCCCGGAAAGAAGCTCGTCGTAGTGCCGCTCGATCCCCTCGAGACCCTTGTTGTCGAGGCCTGCGAATCCGACGACCTCGCTCGCAACGCCACGCTGAGGGTAGATTCGACGCTCCTCCGACTCGAATCCGATGCCCGCTAGACCGCGCTCCTCCAGCCGGGCGGCGCGCGCAGGCTCAGCCTTGCGGGCGAGGTACACGAAGCCCCGTTCCGTGTCGGAAAGCAGCTCGAGAACGTGCTCTTCCGACAGGTCGAGATCGGCCGCTACGATCTCGGCCACCGCGACTGGGTCATTGATCTCCTGGGGGTTCGCGAACACGGTGGTCGTCAACTCGCCGATCGCGAGCTCGCGCCCATTGCGGTCGTAGATCGTGCCGCGACGCGGCTTTGTCAGAACCGTGCGCTGCGCCTGAGCGTCAGCCTGGGCATCCAACGAGGTCGACTGCACCGCCTGGAGCCAGGCTGCGCGGCCAAGCGCGAGCGCCAGGAGCAGCGCAAACAAGACGACCAGGACCCTGATCCGCCGATCGGAAACGCGCCGGATCACGGATTCTCGGCTCGCCTCGTCGGCAGCTTCACGTAGCGAACCTCATCGGGCGGCACGAGTCCCAGGTGCTTGTTCGCAGCGAACTCGATCTTGCCCACTGCACCCTCCCGCGAGAGCTGCGTCTCTAGCTGGCGGCGCTCGTCGCGCAGCAGCGCTATCTGGGCGTCCAGGTCGTCGGTCTTCATTCGTTCGCGAAGCGCCGCGACGTTGAGGGCGACGATGCCCGTGAGCAGGGTCGCGACAGCGAGGATTACCACGACTGGCCGCGCCAGCCGAGGCCTCGCGAACGCCGTGCGCCGATTGACGAGCTCGTCCGCCGAGTACGGGCGGCGTAGCGTCAGCCGCGCCGAGAGCGGTCGGGGAGTAACGGGACGCGCCCCCTCCCCTGGGGGCGCGTCCCGAACGGCCTGAGGAGCAACACGTGCCCGAGCCTTGACAGCCGGGCTGGCCTTGTCAGGTGCTCGCTCCTTCAGCCGTTCGCTGGGCGGCGCGTTGTGGCGCCGATGCTGACCGTGGGTT
>JAUVPB010000066.1 GCA_030598925.1 Actinomycetes bacterium | reverse complement strand
GTACTGCACTGCCTGAACAAGGCTGAGCGCTGACGCACTGACGTGGGGTGGCCGGCGGTCTCCCCTCGTCGCTTCTCTGCGCCCGGAGCGCACCGTGGCTGCGAAGTACAGTTCCGGCGTGGCGGCGCCCGAAGGAAGGACTTCAGCGGACGGCGCGACGTTCATGCTGCTCGGAATCTCGGTGCTCGTTTGGGGCACTGGCTGGTGGCCCATCGATGTGGCCTCGGAGTACACGTCGCCGATCATGCTGGCGGCGCTGCGGGTCGGTCCGACCCTCGCTCTCGTTGTGCTGGTGTTCGCCGCGTTCAGACGGAAGCTGCCCGAAGGCCGGCTGCTTGTCGCCAGCGCGGTGTCGGGCGTGTTGATGTTCGGCTTCTTTCAATGGGTGCTGATGGACTCCGTCGTGACGGTCGGGCCCGGCAACAGCGCGGTGCTCATCAACACGGCGCCGCTGTTCGTCGGCCTGCTCGGCTTCCTCTTCCTGCGTGAGCGACTCGGGGCGATAGCGAGCATCGGGCTGGTCGTCGGGTTCCTCGGCGTCGTGCTCATGGTGTGGTCACAGGTGGGCGACTTCCCCAGCACGCGCACTCTCGTGGGTGGTGTCGCGATCGCGCTGCTTGGGGCCCTCGCCTGGGCAATAGCCGCACTCGTGTTGCGCGCCGCGATGCGCGATCAGACGGGAATCGACATGATCGGCGTGACGGTCGTCCAGTACGCGTCGGGCTCTCTCGTCCTCGTGCCGGTCGCATTCGCGGTTGCCGGGACCTCGGGCACCGATTGGTCGGCTGCAGGCCTCTGGATCCCTCTCGTGTGGGTGGGGCCCGTCACGGCGGTTGCGTTGCTTATCTTCTTCACCGTCCTTCAGCGCATGCAGGCGGCCAAGGCGACCTCGGCCCTGTTCCTGGTCCCGGTTGTTGCGATCGCGATCGAGATCGCGCGTGGGAACACGCCGGGCGCCGTCACGCTCACCGGAATGTTCGTGGCGATCGTGGGCGTGGCGCTCGTCACCGCTCCGCGTGACGCGTTGAGATGGTCGGCGTTGCGTGCGAGCCTCGCACGCGCGTCCGATTAGACAGCGGCCTCGTAGCGCCAGCGACATCGCCGAGGCCGACGCCTGCGCGAGCGTTCCTACCGGCGCCTCCGCCGGCTCTCAGCAACATCTCATCTAGTTCTCATACGCCATCGGCATGGTTGGCGATATGCACGGCGACGCCACTTCGACCTCGCCCGGCGCCCAACCGTCACTCGGTTCGCCACGTGCTCCCCTACCTCGTGCCTCGTCGCTGAGCGGTCTGGAGTTGGCGGCGTTCACGCTCTGCAACTGCATCGTGATCGCGGCCATGTGGGTCGGGCATGGTGGGTTGGATCAGCTTCGGAGCCTCGCTGGCCTGCTGACCGCCACCGGCCAACTCACAGGGCTCTACGGTGCGTTCGCGATTCTCGTGCAGCTCGTACTGGTCGCGCGCGTGCCGTGGATCGAGCGCAGGTACGGCATGCCCCAGCTGAACGTCTGGCACCGATGGCTTGGCTTCTCGGCGATCCTGCTTCTCACAACTCACGCCGTGACGATCACGATCGGCTACGCGATTAGCCTCGGCATGTCGCCGTGGACGCAACTCGTCGAGCTCGTGAGGTCGTACCCGAACATGCTGGGCGCCCTCGTGGGGTTCGTCCTGATGGTCGGCGTCGCGGTGACGTCGGCGCGCGCGGTCCGGCGGGCGGTGAGCTACGAGACCTGGTGGTTCATACACCTGTACGCCTATCTCGGCATCGCCCTCGCGTTCGCTCATCAGTTGAGCACCGGCGCCGACTTCGTCGCGGACCCGCTTGCGCGGGTGTACTGGGTCGGCCTGTACGTCCTCGTGGCGGTGCTGCTGATCGGGTTCCGCTGGATCCAGCCGTTTATTGCAGCGGTTCGCCGCAACCTCAGGGTCGCGGAAGTGACGCGAGAGTCGCCCGATGTGATCTCGCTCGAGATCACCGGTCGCGGGTTGGACCGCCTGCGCTGCGAGGCGGGACAGTTCTTCCTGCTCAGGTTCCTGACCGCCGACCGATGGTGGAAAGCGCATCCGTTCTCGCTCTCGACAGCTCCAGACGGCCGGCGGCTGCGTTTCACGATCAAGACGCTCGGTGACGACTCCGCCCAGCTGCAGGCGATCGCGATTGGGACTCGCGTCGCCGCGGACGGCCCCTACGGGACGTTCACCGCAGCACGGGCGGAAGGACGAAAGGTCTTGCTGATCGCCGGTGGGGTGGGTGTCACGCCAATTCGGGCGCTGTATGAAGGGCTCGATCGTGGTCGCGGTGAGACCGCAGTGCTCTACCGGGCGCGGTGCCGGAAGGACGCGGTGCTCAGCAAGGAGCTTCGAGAGCTCAGCGACGCCCGCTCGCACCAGCACGTCGTCTCGTACAGCAGACCCTTCGGTCGCCGGTCCCGGGTTGACCCCCTCCGGCCCGAGTGGCTCGAGCAATGGCTTCCCGATCTTTGCGACCGCGCCGTGTACGTCTGCGGCCCGCCGAGCCTGATCGCCGCGGCGCGGTCGTCGCTGCGATCTCTTGGCCTGCCCCAAGGGCAGATCCACTCTGAGCGATTCGACTACTAAGGAGGATCCGAATGCGCCGTGCACTTGTGATCGTCGCCGCGACCGCCGCCAGCGCGGCGGCGGTTATCCACTTCAACGCCGATGCGCTCAGCCCGCGAGCGACGGAGAACACTGTCCCCGTCGAGACCGGAGCGAGCGCGGCGCAGGTTCCCTCACCGCCGGCGCCGGCGCCGCAGCCGCGCGCCCGCGAACGCGATCTCGCGAAGACGCGCCCCGCTTCCACGCCTCCCGCCTCCGTGGATGTGCTCGGTCCCGTGGTCTCCACGCGCTGGGGGCCGGTTCAGGTTCGCGTGGTTGTCCAGGGCGGCGTGCTCGTGGACGTCGTCACGGTGCGGGTGCCTGATGGGGATCGCAAGTCGGTTCAGATCAACGAGCGGGCCACGCCCGTGTACCGGGCGCAGGCGCTCGAGCGGCAGAGCGCGGGCATCGACATCCTCAGCGGCGCGACCATCACGTGGGAGGGCTACACGGTTTCACTCCAGATCGCGTTGGCAGAGGCCGGACTCGTGGCGTGAGCGGTTCCCACAGACACCGAGTGGAGCACGTGATGGGAACCGCGGTCGAGCTCCTGGTGCCCGCGTCGATGCACAAGAGCCACATCGATCGGGCGTTCTCATGGTTGCGCTGGGTCGACGTCACCTTCAGCACCTATCGGGACGACAGCGAGATCAGCAAGGTGCGCCGTGGTGAGCTGTCGTTGTCGGAGGCGAGCGCGGCGGTGCAAGACGTCGTCGCTCGTTGCGAGACGATCTCGAAAGCGACCGAGGGTTGGTTCACCGCCTATGAAGGCGAATCGAGGGAACGCCAAGCGCTAGACCCGACGGGGCTTGTGAAGGGCTGGAGCGTGGATTGCGTGGCGGCGAGGCTGCGGGAGCTCGCGCCCACGGGCTTCGCGATCAACGCGGGTGGCGACGTCGTGTGTGCGGGATCATCGTCGGCCCGGGCACGCTGGCGGATCGGGGTGCAGCACCCGCACCACCCGGGCGAAGCCGCGATCGTGCTGCACGCCAGCGAGCTCGCGGTAGCGACGGCAGGAGCGTACGAGCGGGGCGAGCACGTCTGGTCGATCCGGGCCCTCGACTCTGCCTCGAAGAAGCTGCTGAGCGCGACCGTGATCGGCCCAGAGCTCGGCACGGCGGACGCGCTCGCCACGGCGGTCTTCGCCTGCCATGGCTCGCAGTCGGGGTGGCTGGATCGCTTCCCCCGCTACAGCGTGCTGTTGATCGACGAAGAGGAACGCGTGTCATGGTCGCCCGGCTTCGAGCGCTACCTGGCGTGACCTGAGCCCAGCCTAGCGGCCGCTGAAGGTCGGATCCTCGCCGGCCAGAAACGCGCTGATTCCCTCTCTCGCGTCCTCGGTCTCCATGCTGTCGGCGATTGCGTGGCGCTCGAGCTGCAGGTGGTCGGCCAGCGTGTTGTCGAGGCTCTGGGCGACGAGACCCTTCGCCATCCGCACGTAGTAGGGAGCCTTGGCGGCGAGCTCGGCTGCTTTGTCGCGCGCCGCCTCCATCAGTCGGTCGGCGGGAACGACCTGTCCAACGAGGCCCAGCGCATGTGCCTCCTCCGCCGAGAGGTTCGGATCGTTCAGCATCAGCTCGATCGCGCGCGACGGCCCGAGCAGCCGCGGGAGGAAGTAGGTCATGCCGCCATCCGGCGAGGCGCCGATGCGCCCGTACGCGACGGCGAAGAAGGCGTCTTCCGAGGCAATGCGTACGTCGCACATGAGTGCAAGCGAGAGCCCGGCGCCCGCCGCGGGGCCGTTCACGGCGGCGATGACGGGGAACGGGATGCGGCGGAAGTCGACGATCGCCTGGTGAAGGACGTCGACCCGGTGGCGCAGGTCGGCGGACAGATCGTGGGCGTCGTCATCGAGGCCACGCTTGAACCACGTGACGTCGCCGCCCGCGCAGAACGCGCGGCCGGCCCCGGTGACGATGAGGGCGCGCAGCGGAGCGGAGTCGGCGAGCCAGGTGGCGATCGTGGGCAGCTCGTCGATCATCTCCGGGCTCATCGCATTGAGCGACTTCGGCCGGTTGAGCGTGAGGGTGCCGATCTCGCCGTCGATGTCGAACGTGAGCGTCTCGAGCTTCGGGGGAGGGTTGACCGGCGGTTCGCTATGTGCTGACTGGGGTGTCATCGCTTCTCCTCGGCTGCATGGCTCGCGGTTGCGTCCCTTGCCTGGTTTGGGCTCCGTCGCACGAGCGACCGTACCCAGCCCGGCCTGGCTCCGGCGAGTCGAAACTCCGCCGGCCTGGCTTCGGCGTCCGGGCGGCCTCTGCCTCGAAGAATCTGCTGGTCCTCCGGCCGGCTGCTCGTTACGACCAGATGGTGTTGTCGACGTTGAGGTCGAGCTCGCTGCCGGCGACGCAGTTGGGGTCGTCGTACTCGGTGCCCGCGCGCTCCTCGTGTGCGTACTCGGCGCTGAGATCGGCGGTCATCCGTGCGGCGTCATCCGTGGCGCCGAGGAGTGCGGCTGCCTGGTATGCGAGCTGCTTCGCGTAACAGTCGGCGATTCCCTCGTCGCGGATGCTGCCGGAGTGCATGGTCTCGTGCACGAAGGTGCCGAGTGCGGAGGCAGCTACCGTCGACTCCGGGGTCGCGCCGTCATGTGCGAGTGCGTCGAGGCGCTTGCAGGTGTGCGTCGAGAGGTTGATGACGCCCTTCGTCGGTGTGACCCAGCCGAGGAGGCTGGAGCCGAAGTTGACGCCGTCGGCGCGGAACTTCTCGATGATCTGCTTCCAGTCCTGCAGGTTCCAACAGACGACCGTCGGCGTTCGGATGTCGATGCTCTCGTCGAGTGGTGCGCTGGTGCGGAGGAGCTCCAGTGCGACCTCGCTGTAGAGCGGATCGACGTGGCTCTCGGTGAGGCCGGAACCGGTGGGGAGGCAGTTCTGCATTCCGTCTACACCGACGTGCTCGGCGGCGACGGAGGTCTCGCCCGCGGGGCAGGAGGGCTCGACGACCGGCGGTGTGTTGGTCTCGACGGCCGGAGCGGCGACGAGGGCGGCGGGCGGCGTGCTGTGGGAGGTTCCGGTGGCGAGTGTCGTGGCGACGATGACCGAGGCCGTGGCGACGGCCAGTGTGGCGCCGACGATGATCCGGCTCTTCTGCTGAGTTGCTCCGGTCTTGCGTGCCACTTTGGCCTCCTCCGCCCTGCGAACCGCCCTGTGCGATCCGTCTTGAAGCCACCGTCGAAGGCGGCCGCAAAGCGGCTGCAAAGGGGCCCGCAAAGGGCGTGCAAAGGAGGCGCAAAACGGCGCCTGAGGCGGCTTTTTGGCCTGGTGTGCGCTAGCGTCTGAGCCCGTGGAGGCTCGAAACCTGGACTTCAGAATTCTCGGGCCGCTCGAGGTATTCGGCGACGGTCACGAGCTCCCGGTCAGCGCTCGCAAGCAACGAGCGCTGCTTGCGATCCTGCTGCTCCAAGCCGGCACCGTCGTGTCGCGTGACTGGTTGATCGACGCTCTCTGGGAGGGAGATCCGCCTGCCACCGCCGCTTCGGCCCTACGGGTTCATGTCGCCGAGCTCAGGAAGTTGCTCGAGAGCGAGGACGGCGACCGACGCGTGCTGCTCACGGTCGATCCCGGTTACCGGCTCGATCTCAAGCCGGGCGAGCTCGACCTCTCGCGCTTCGAGGGCTTGCTCGCTGACGCAACGCGTCTGGCTCAGGAGGGCGATCCAGGCTCGGCATCGGCTGTGCTCCGCGAGGCACTCGCTCTGTGGCGTGGGCCCGCGCTCGCCGATTTCACGTACGAGCTGTTCGCGCGTCAGGCGATCGGTCGGCTCGACGAGCTTCGCCTCGTTGCGCACGAGCGCTGCATCGAAGCGGATCTGGAACTCGGACGCTCAGCTGAGCTCATACCCGAACTCGACGAGCTCGTGGCCGCACACCCTCTGCGTGAGCGGCTGCGCGGCCAGCTCATGTTGGCCCTGTACCGGTCAGGGCGACAGGCTGACGCTCTTGCGACGTTCCAGGAGGCTCGCCGGGTCATGGCCGACGAGCTCGGCATCGAGCCAGGGCAGCCACTGAAGGCCATCGAACAGCAGATCCTCAACCAGGATCCGTCTCTCGATCTCAACCCTGCGGCGCAGCCCGCCGAGCCGTCGGTGCTCGTCGCCAATCCAGCGGTTCCTGACCCCGGAGTGGTGGGTGCCGCGACGCCGTCAGAACCGCTCGCGGAGGCACCCGATCGTTCGGTCATGCTCTTCGGTCAGCGAGAAGAAGGCCTCGACGCACTGGTCGATCTCGGAGAGGCGCTCGCGCAGAAGCCGCCTCGCGAGCTCATCCTCGTACGTGCGGTGGACCCGGATGAAGATCTGATCGACGCGACGACGACTCTCGCGAGCCGCCGGGCCGCGATCAACGCTCGGGGTCAGACGGCACGGACAGCGGCGTTCAATTCGACCGATCCCGGCGCGGACGTCGTGCGTCTCGCATCCGAGCAGGACACGGACATGCTCCTCATGTATGCGGACGAGAACCTGCTCGCCTCCGGCGCGATCGAAGGCGACGTGGAAGTTGTGCTGCAGACGGCGTCCTGCGACGTCGGCCTTGTCGCGTCCGGCGGCACACTCGCCGAGGGACGGCCCGTGATGGTGCCGATGGGTGGCGCTGAACATGAGTGGGCGGCTGTGGAGGTCGGCGCCTGGGCGGCAAAGGCACTCGGCGTTCCGCTGATGTTGCTCGGTAGCAGCGGTGAGAGCGATGACGACAAGGATGCGAGCAGACTGCTCGCGCACGCCTCGCTCGCCACGCAGAAGGGACTTGGTGTCGACGCGAGTCCGATGCTGGTCGAGCCAGGCGACAGGGGCGTGCTCGAGGCCGCAAGCCGCGGTTCGCTACTCGTGATCGGTCTCTCCGATCGGTGGCAGCAGGATGGCCTCGGGGCGACACGGCACGCCGTGGCTCGGGACGCCGAGATACCCGTGCTGATCGTGCGCCGGGGACTACGGCCCGGAGGTCTTGCGCCGCGTCACAGCTTGACCCGGTTTACCTGGGCGCTCTCCGGCCGCGCCGGCTAGGTGCGACCGTCCGTCGCCAGGGCCGAGAGCCTCCCCGCAGCCGCAATCTCAGGCCACCATCAGCTCGCCGGAACCAGGGACGGCCGGAGCTTCACTGGCCCCGGCCGTCCTGGTCTTCGTCCTACTTGTTGCGAGCCCCGCTACATATGGAGCGCAATCTCCGTCTGCTCGGGGCGAATAGTTTGGGGCTACTTCTTGACCGGTTCCTCAGCTTTCGGTTTTTCGGGCTCGACGACCTTGACGAAGAGCTTCTGGGTATTGCCGTCGCGCAGTCGGAACACGAGCTTGTACCGACCCGTCACGTTCGGATCGGGTGTGAACTGCGTGAGCAGCTTGCCGACGGGTACTCCCGTGAGAAACGCCGTGTCGAGCTCGGACGGCCCTTCGGGCGTGTCGGCGGCGACTATCGCGTCGAGGGTCGTGAGACTGAAGGACGTTGCGCTATACGGCGCCTTGATTCGAACGTGTCCGACGGTGCGTTTGTTCTGCACGAGCGATCCGTAGCTCCGTGAGTGCATGACGATGTCAACGCCGAGGAACGGTGCGTTGCCGGCATCCCAGAGATAGAACCCGACCTGGTGCGCACTCTCCCCCTTTGGGATCGTCTGGTAGATGGGGTTGAAGAACGGCGGAGGCGGCCCAGGCGGCCCGCTGAAGAGACTCATTGTGTTGATGCTCGGGCGTGAGGTCGGGATGATGTGGACCTTGCCCCAGCGCGTGATTGTCTTTTTCGACTCAGGGTCGGGTGTGATGGTCAGCTTGATGGGGTAGCAGCCGGCCTTCGTCGGGTTCCGGTAACCCAGCAGGATCACATGTGCCTGCTTCGGGCCTGGCCCGAGCTCGCCCGGTCCGTAGTCGCCGGTCAACGTCGTCGTGATTGTGTTTCCATCGAAGCTGTCCTTCCAGGGGAACATCGGTGGGGGCGCGGGCGGACTCTGCGGCCAACCCTGTAGCAGCGCGACGCTGTTCCCCTCGTCGCTCACCTTCTCGAATTCCGGTGCCAGCACGATCTCGACCGTCGCGCCGGTTTTTAGTGCGAGACCGTCGATCTTGGGATTCGGGTTGACAAACGTGACCACGAAGTCGGTCGCGGCGCCGGCGGTCGTCCCGTCGGGAGCAACCGCTGCCTTGGTAATCGCGAGCGGGCAGCGGAGCCCGTGATGCTTGTGTCCGCGGCTATGCCACCAACGCGGGCCGTACGTATCGAGGTGGCGCGAGTGGTACCGGTGCTTGTGAATGCGGTAGGAGCAGCGAGGCCAGGCGCGGCTCGGCCCGTACGCACCTTCCTTCGCGCCATGACCGTGCCCGATCTTGTCGTGTTTCTGGTCAGGTTTGTCGTTCGTCGCGGTGGCGGCGCCGGCTGCGCCGATCGCGCTCAGACCCACAACGCACGCGAGTGCCAACAAGAACAGCTTCCTCATCCGAAACTCCCTCCCTCGAGTTGTTCCCACGCCTGCGTCTGCGCAGGCACTCCGAGCATCGGGCCCACGCCGATAGCGAACGGACCACTCGCGATCGGATCGTTGGAACATGGCGCTCACAGCGGCAAGCCCGGCCTCCCAAACCAGGTCGGAGTCCCGGCCCACTCAGCGACGGTCGCCGCCTCGAGGCTTCCTCAGCCTGTCCCGACTGTGGTCGCGAGCGTACCGTATGTATGGTCCGGCGGCCCGCTGCCGAGCCTTGGACGCGAGATCGCGTCAGTCCTGCGCAGCCATCACGGTCGACTCGCCCCGGGTTGCCATGCGGGCGGAGCCGCCCTGTCGCGTCTCTAGTCGTCGCTGCCCGAGGCGTGACTCGTCTCGCCGACCCGGCCGGTGTTTCCGACGATCTCGGGCTCGTACGGCTGGATCGCGCGGCTGTCCCTGCGCATCACCTCGACATGCGTTGGCAGTACGTGCGCGAACGTCCGCGGGCCGGTCACCGGCTTGTTTGCTGGAACGGGTCGGCCCGAGGCGGCCGCGAATCGCCGTGAAAGTGATGTCAGGCGGCCGAGCTCGATGCCGGTGTCGATGTTGTAGCCGAGCGCGAAGGCTACGGCCATCTCCTCGAGCGGACAGTTCCCGGTCCGGTCGCCCAGGCCGTTCACAGCCACATCGACGACGTCTGCTCCTGCCAGAACGCCGGCGACGCTGTTGGCGACGACGAGCCCCAGGTCGTTGTGGCAATGCACACCGATGGGCAGCTCGGTCGCCTGGCGGGCGCGAGCGACGAGCCAGGCGACTAGCTCGGGGGTGGCAGCACCCATCGAGTCCGCGACGTAGACGCGCGTGGCGCCCGCGGCGGCGGCGACGCGCCAGAGCTCGACCAGGTGGTCGACGTCGGCGCGCGTGCTGTCGGAGGGCGTGAACGCGACGGTGGCACCGCCCGCGACCGCGCGACTGACGGCAGCTTCGACCCGTGCAGCGGCTGCGGCTGCGTCCACGCCGAGCAGGGCCTGCAGACGGGCGGACGATCGGTAGACAACGTTGACCACATCCGCGCCGCTGGCGAGGCAGGCATCGATCTCCTGTTCCCAGTCGGTTACGAACGCGAGCGCGACGGCCTCGACGCGCGCTCGGGACAACGCCTCGGCGACGGCCGCTACCGCGTTAGCGTCGCGCTCGAAGCGTCCCGGATACCCGACCTGGACCTGGCTCACGCCGACGCGCTCCAGCTCGCGAGCAAGCTCGACCTTGGTCTCGAGCTCGAACGAGACGCCCTCCATCTGCTCGCCCTCGCGTAGCGCTACGTCGCTGATCAGCAGCTCGCGGGGCAGTTGCCTGTCGACCGAGAGCTCGGGCAGCGCGTTCAGTGGACTCGCGGGCTCTGGGAGGGTCACGACGATGAGCCGAGCTCGCTGCCGGGTCCGAAATCGAAGACCGGGAGCGGTGTGGGCCGCTGCGCGCGCAGCGCGTCGCGAAGGTCGGCGGTCTCGCCGAGATCGATCGAGAGTCCGTCGGCGTCCGTGGCCACCCCGTAGGCGTCGCACGCCTTGCCTGCCGAGACGAACTTGCGAGCCACGTCGACGCGAACCGCCTCGGGGTCCCGCTCCAGCGGATCGCTCCACCCGCCGCCGCCTGCGGTGATGTACAGCAGCCGATCACCGGCCTCCACACGGAGGAAGTCGAACTTCGACGGAAGCTCCTCCTCGGTGCCGTCTGCGCGAATCAGAACCTTGCGCGAGCTCTCGGCTGCGAGCCCACCGCCGATGCCCCACGGTCGCGAGACCGCCCTGTCGTCATGGATTGACACCTCGCCAGGCTGCAGGAACTCGTACAGCTTCTCGACCCCGTTCCCGCCCCGGTGCTTGCCAGCACCGCCGGAGTCGGGCCGGCCGCGCACGTACGCGATTCGGAGCGGAAAGTAGTTCTCCGCATACTCGACCGGAATCGAGGTGACGTTCGGCCACCAGGCGTGTACGTCCATGCCATCGCCGAGCGGCCGTCCCGGAATGCCGCCGTAGTTGATCTCGTAGAACAGGAAGAACTCGCCATGCACGTCGTGGCCGGAGTACAGGAAGTGTGGACTCGAGCCGCAGGCGGCGCCTGTCGCGAGCTCGGGTGTCTGCTGCGCGAGCGCCCCGGCGAGTACGTCGAAGATGCGCGCGAGCGTGTGCGAGCGGTTGGAGAGTGGGGCCGGAAAGTCAGGCTGGATCACCGAGCCCTTGGGGAAGCGAATCTCGAACAGCTCGTTGTAACCGTGGTTGAAGAGGATCTGTGGGTCGAGCGCCATGATCAGGACGATCCCCGTCACCATCTTGAACATGTTCTCGCCCATGTACAGGTTGATCGGGCCTTCAGCCTGCGGCGAGGTGCCGTCGAAGTCGAGGATCGCCTTGTTGCCCTCACGGCTGAGCGAGAGGCGGATGTGGAACGGCCCGTTGCCGCGGCCGTCATCGTCCACGACGTCTTCGAAGATCAGCGGCTCCGTCGGGATGAACTCCTGAATCATCACCTCCGCCGCGCGTCGCGTGCGCTCCAGGAGCTCGCCGCAGGCGCGCCGGTAGGTCTCGACGCCGAATCGCTCACAGAGCTCGACCACGCGCAGCTCGGCGGCCCGCGTAGCGGCCGCGAGCGCGAGCGTGTCGGCGACCGTGAGCTCCGGTGTGCGCGAGTTGCGCGCGAGGATGTCGACGATCGGCTGGACGAGCTCGCCGCTCTCGTAGAGCTTCACGGGCGGGAAGCGGATGCCCTCCTCGAAGATCGAGCGCGCCTGCGCCGGCATCGAGCCGGGCACGCTGCCGCCGATGTCCATGAGGTTGCCGAGCTGAGAGGCGAACCCGACGAGCTCGTCGCCGGCGAAGATTGGACGGAGGAGCAGCATGTCAGGCGTGTGCTGGACGGCGCCGTGGACGAGGTACGGATCGTTCATCATCAGCACGTCGCCCGGGCCGAGGTCCTCCTTCGGCCAGCGTTCGAAGAACTCGCCGAGCGGCCAGCCGAACTGTCCGGCGAGCATGCGGCCCTGATCGTCGGCGAGCAGCGGGAACGAGTCGTGTTCCTCGCGGATGACCGTAGAGCTCGCGGCCCGGAAGATCACGGCATCCATCTCGCGGCGGATGTTCTTGAGGGCGTTCTCGACGATGTCGATCACGATCGGGCTGTCGCGCGAGCCGTCCCGTTGCGCATCGACGAGCGGTGTGACGATGAGGTTCTCGTACGCATCGACGTCGGCGGCGAATCCGGGGAGGACCAATGTGGTCGTGTCGGTCTGCAACACCACTGCCGGGCCCTCCAGGCGGTGTCCTGGCCCAAGCAGGTCTCGGTCATACAGGCCCGCGTCGTGCCAGCCGCCGCCATGGTATATGGGCTGTCTGCCCAGCTGCGCATCACCAATGCTGCGCTCCGCGCTGGGTCGCGGCGGCGGGTCGTCGAGGGCCGAAGCGCCAAGTGCGATAGCGCGCAGATTCACCGATTCGCAGACCGTG
>JAUVPB010000314.1 GCA_030598925.1 Actinomycetes bacterium | reverse complement strand
GCCGAGCTCGCGCCCAGCGGAGCGATCATCGAATCCGACTGGGGCGCAGACAACGGCATTGCCGTCGGCGACACGCTCGTCGTCACGACGCCGCTAAACACGGAAGTCCGCTACACCGTGCGCGGCAGCGTCCGCGACAAGATCAACCTGTTGCTCAGCACGTTCGCGATCCCGCGCGACACGCTGCTGCGCCACTTCGGAGTCGAAGGCGACAACTTCACGCTCGTTGGCTTCACCGAGGGAGCGGACTTCGAGACGGTGCGCGGCGACATCGATAGCGAGCTCACAGCCGAGTTCCCGAACGTTGAGTCACGCTCGAGCGCCGAGGTCGAGGACGACGCCCGGGAACAGATCAACCAGCTAGTCGTCCTCATCTACGCGCTGCTCGGGCTCTCGATCATCATTGCCCTGTTCGGGGTCGTGAATACGCTGATCCTTACGATCCATGAGCGCACCCGCGAGATCGGGATGCTCCGGGCGATCGGAACCTCGAGACGCCAGGTGCGTCGGATGATCCGCTACGAATCAGTAATCACCGCGATGATCGGCGCGATCATCGGCGCGATCATTGGGCTCGCTCTCGCTGTCGTCGCCGTCCTCGCCCTCGAGGGCGAGGGCCTCGTCCTCTCAATCCCCTACCCGCTGCTTGTGATCCTGCTGATCCTCGCCGCGATCGCCGGCGTTGCCGCCGCCATCGCGCCCGCACGACGCGCCTCCAAGATCAACATCATCGAAGCCCTCCTCTACGAGTAGACCACGCGGGAACGAGCAGGAAGGAGCCATGCGATGAGCGTGCGACGAGTTCTGTTGCTTGTATTCGGGAGCATCGTCACGCTCCTGGCACTCGCGCTTCTCGCCGGGGGCGGTGTCCTGATCTGGGCCGATACGAAGAGGGACGACGACGGGTTCTTCACGACCTCGACCGAGCGGTTCCAGACCACCTCGTTCGCGCTTGCCTCCGAGGACCTCGACGCTGCCTCCGACGCGCCTGACTGGCTGTTTGGCTCTGGGCGGTTCGGCGACATACGGCTGACCGGGTCGAGCGTCGACACGGAGCAGGAGATCTTCATCGGGATCGGCGACCACGACGCGATCACCGCGTACCTGGAAGGCGTCGAACAGGACGTCGTTACCGACGTCGACTTCGACCCGTTCCGCGCGACCTACCGCCGCGAAACGGGCGAAACCGATCCCGCGCCTCCCGGCCGCGAGACGTTCTGGGAGGCCTCGGCCCAGGGAACTGGAGTGCAGACGCTCGAGTGGGAAGTCGAGCAGGGCACCTGGGCGGTTGTCGTGATGAACGCCGACGCCTCACCCGACGTCGACGTCGACCTGGCCGTTGGCGCAAACATCGGGTTCGTCCTCGGCCTCGGAATCGGATTCGTCTCCGGCGGAGGAGTGCTTCTGCTCGGCGGAATGGCGATGATCTACTTCGGAGCGCGGAGGCCACGAGGGGAGCGTCCCGTCGACACCGGAGCCGTCGGCACCGCGGCCACGACCGGCGTGCGAGTTGGGGATGGTGGAGAAGCGGCCGAACCTCCGGGTGACGTGAGCGATGGAGCCCCGGAAACGCCTGGAGTACCAGACCGAGACCCACCCAAGAGCGAGGCGGAAGGCGCTGAGAAACGTGACCTTTGAACGCGAACCGCGGAGCGCTCGACGGCGCTCGAGACTCGCTTTGGCCGTGGTGTGCGCGCTCGCGCTCGCGGTCGGCCTCTCAGCTTGTGGCGCGATCGACGACGCCATCTCCTTTGGCGAATACGTCGAAGGGACGGTCGAAGTGATCGAGGCAAACGGGATGGAACTCGAGGTCGATTCCGACATCGACTGCGACGGAAGCAGAGACACGAAGAACGTCACCTGCACGGGCGAGACCACCGACGGTCAGAGCATCGAGTCGACTGGCGAGAACCTCGGCGAGGCCGACGCCTCGCTCGTGGTCGCAGTTGACGGTGAGGTTCTCTTCGACGGGCTCCTCGAAGAGGCTCGCAACCGATGAGCTACGCCACTCAGTTGCTCGGCGGCGAGACCGTCATGTTTCGAAGGAGTACGGGTCAATGACGATTGAGCGTCTCGGCTGGTCGACCGCGAAACCGCGTGTCTTGGCGGGGGCGCTTGGCGTCGGTCTCCTTTCTCTGGTTCTTGCTGCTTGTGGGGGTGATGATTCGGGTTCGGCCGGGTTCGAGCCTCAGGCGATTGAGCGCGGTCGGGGTGTTCCGATCGTGGTGCCTGTGGGTGAGCCGGTCGTGATTGGTGTGTCGACGGCTTTGACGGGGCCGGTTGGTCCGCGTGGCAGCGAGTACCGGGACGCGGTGGTGCTGGCCGTGACGCGCTGGACGGAGGCTAACGGCGACGCGATTGCCGGGCACGAGATTCTCGTGCACGCGGAAGACGATGGCTGCACTGAGTCGGATATCACGGAGGATGCTGCGCAACG
>JAUVPB010000064.1 GCA_030598925.1 Actinomycetes bacterium | reverse complement strand
GTCCCACGATGAGAGCGTCGGTAACCGCGCTTGAGACACTGCACGGCGACGTGCCCGAGCCGAGCGCCCCAGCCGTTGTCGAGGTCAGGGATCTGGTCAAGGAGTATCCGGGCCCGGTCAGAGTTCTGCACGGCGTCGACCTGCGCATCGACGACGGCGAGCTGCTTGCGATCGTCGGGCCCTCCGGCTCGGGGAAGTCGACACTCCTACATATCCTCGGCACGCTCGAGCGCCCGAGCAGCGGCGTCGTGACGATCGCCGGGGAAGATGTCGCAGACCTCGCGGACCGAGAGCTCGCGGCGGTGCGAGCGAACGAGATTGGCTTCGTCTTCCAGCAGTTCTTCCTCCTCGACGGGTTGTCGGCCCTGGAGAACGTCGCCAACGGCCTCCTCTACGCTGCGGTTCCGGCTCGCGAACGGCGAGCACTGGCGCGCGGTGCGCTCGAACGCGTCGGGCTCGGCCACCGCCTCGATCACACCCCGGCGAAGCTCTCGGGCGGAGAGCGACAACGTGTCGCGATCGCCCGAGCTGTGCTCGGTCGACCGTCGATCGTCTACGCCGACGAGCCGACCGGAAACCTTGACTCCGACAGCGGCGAGCAGATCATGGAGATCCTGCGCGAGCTCAACGCCGAGGGCACAGCCGTTGTCGTCATCACGCATAACCACGAGATCGCCGACGCTCTCCCGCGTCGTGTCGAGATGCGCGATGGACGGATCGTCAAGGACGCGTCGGCGCAGGGGCGCTGATGGCGACTGCCGTCTCGAGAAGCCGGCTCCTTCCGGCAGACGTCGCGCGCGTTGGCAGTGTCGGTCTGCGCACGCGTCGTCTCCGCGCGGCGCTGTCCGCGATCGGCATCGCGATCGGCATTGCCTCGATGGTGGCAGTGCTCGGGATCTCCGAGTCGAGCAAGTCCGAGCTCGTCTCGACGCTCGACCGCCTCGGCACGAACCTGCTCGAGGTTGGAGCCGGACAAGGTCTGTTCGGAGCAAGCGAGGGCCTTGCGCCGGAAGCGACGGCGATGGTGACGCGCATCGGACCGGTCGAGCAGGTCGCTTCGGTTGGAGCGGTTCCCGCAAACGTCTTCCGCACGGACGCGATACCGGAGGCAGAAACGAACGGGATCGCGGTCGTCGCCGTCGAGCTCGATCTGCCGGAGACGCTCGGAACGGCGATGGTCAGCGGTACGTTTCTGAACGCCGCAACCAGCGACGCCCCGGCCGTCGTCCTCGGCTTCGTCGCGGCCGAGCGGCTCGGGATCACGGGGCCGGGCGAGAACGTCGTGGTTTGGCTCGGTGATACATGGTTCAGTGTCGTGGGCGTGCTCGCGCCTGTCGAGCTCGCGCCCTCGATCGATCGGTCGGTGCTCATCGGCTACCCGATCGCAGACGCGCTGTTCAGCATCGAAGGCAGACCGTCGACCATCTACGTGCGAGCGGACCCAGACACGATTGAAGCGGTGTCCGAGGTCCTGCCCGCGACGATCAACCCCGCAACGCCCGAGGAGGTCGAGGTCAGTCGTCCCTCCGACGCGCTCGAAGCCCGTGCCGCGGTGAACGATGCGCTGACGGCGCTCCTCGTGGGGCTTGGTGCCGTAGCGCTCCTCGTCGGGGGCGTGGGCATCGCGAATGTCATGGTGATCTCGGTGTTGGAACGACGTCAGGAGATCGGGCTCCGCCGAGCACTGGGTGCGACGAAGCGTCACATCTGGGGTCAGTTTCTGACGGAGTCGCTGATACTTGCAGCCGTTGGCGGGCTCGTCGGCGTGGTGCTGGGGTCGGTCGTGACGGTCATCTACGCGGGTACCCGTGGGTGGGACGCGGTCGTACCTGCGTACGGGCTCATCGGCGGCGTCGGGGCCGCGCTCGCGATCGGCGCCGTGGCAGGCCTCTACCCGGCTGTTCGTGCGGCACGGCTGGCTCCGACCGAAGCGCTGCGCAGCGTCTAGACAAACCTCTTACACACTCCGAACGCCGGTCTTAGGTGCCTCTTAGCCCCTTCTTAGGTCGTCGTAGTTGGCTACGAGATGTAAACGGGCGAAGGAGAAATGCATGAGGAAACGTTTTGGGATTCTGGCCGTCGTAGCGCTGGCTTTCGCTGTTGCTCCTACCGTGGCGCTCGCGGGCGATAGCGACAGCGACAAGGAGTCGACTGCCGATCGTGTCGCCAAGAGGCAGGCGAACGTCGATAGCTTCGTCGCGTGTCTGCGCGACGCAAACGTCGACGTCCCCGATCTTGACGTCGCGGCGATCGCGAATGGCCGGTCAATCGCACATCGAGGCCGTGGCGCTCGTGGTTGGCATGGCTGGCGACGCGGCGGCGACATGGCCAACCGTGTCGCCCGCTTCGTTGTTCGCTCTGCTGAGCTCGACCGGAGCGACGAGGCCGTGAAGGCCGCCGTCAACTCTTGCCGAGACGCTCTCCGGACGTCGCTCGCCGAGGGGCGGCAGGGTGACGTCGACGCGGTCGCAGCCTGTCTGGCGGATGCCGGACACGGCGTTCAGACCGTAGACCTGAGCGAGCGCACGCGGCTTGCGTCGAAGCGCGCATACCTCCGTGGTGCTGCCCGCGTGATGGTGCGCGCAGCGGGTCTGCAGTGGCGGGAAGACGCGGGCGTGCGCAGCGATGCTCACACCTGCATCAAGACCGTCAAGGAAGCCGCGACCACGTAGTCGTGTGGCTCTCGATCGGCCCGCTTGCGTCTCACGCTGGCGGGTCGATCGAGCAACCGCGGCAATTGCTCGGTGGAGATGCTCCGTCGCGCGCGGCGCACGAACCGCCTATTGATACAGCATGGCCGAGTGGTTCGAGTCTTACGAGCGCCTCCGTTTTTCACGATCGTCGCCGGGCGTGGTCGAGATCATCCTCGACACCGGCCCGGTGAACGCGGTCGACGCCACGACGCACGACGAGCTGGCTCAAGTGTGGCGAGACGTGGATGCCGACAGCGACGCGCGGGTGGCGCTGATCCGTGGCGAGGGGAGGGTCTTCTCGGCTGGCGGCGATCTCGACCTGATCGAGCGACTGGGCGACGACTTCGAGACCCGGGTCCGGGTGTGGCACGAGGCGCGCGAGCTCGTTTACAACATGATCGACTGCTCGAAACCGATCGTTTCCGCGGTTCACGGTGCGGCGGTCGGCGCGGGCCTGGCATGCGCGCTTCTCGCCGACATCTCGATCGTCGCGCGCGACGTCCGGTTGATCGACGGCCACACGAGACTCGGCGTGGCGGCAGGCGATCACGCTGCGATCGTGTGGCCTCTTCTGTGCGGGATGGCGAAGGCAAAGTACTACCTCCTGCTCTGTGAGGAGATCTCGGGTGATGAGGCCGAGCGAATCGGTCTGGTCTCGAAGGCGGTCGACGCCGATGTGCTGCTTGACGAGGCGCGCTCGGTTGCGCAGCGGCTTGCGGATGGATCGCCCACGGCGATCCGCTGGACGAAGCTTGCCCTCAACAACTGGCTCCGGGCGATGGGCCCCACGTTCGACGCCTCGATCTCGCTGGAGATCCTCGGTTTCGGCGGTCCTGACGTGAAGGAAGGCGTCGCGGCCATTCGCGAGCGTCGTCCGCCCAGGTTCGGCGAGTAGCCGATGTTTCGCACGGTAGCCCGGAGCTAGGCGGCACCGCGATGAGGCTCTCGATCCTCGAAGACGGCCACATGGGTGCAGCGCGTGAGGCGCTCGAGGCTCTGCGAGCCACGCTCGGGTCCGGCGTGCTTCCGGGGTCTCGCGCAACGGTTCTCTACCGGCCGGACTTCTTCGGCAAGCCCTTTGCCGACTGGCTTCACCCGCTGATGCGCGGGGAGTCTGAATGGACGATCGGCGAGCGCGAGCTCATGGCCGCGCTCGTATCGAAGCTCAATCAGTGCCCGTGGTGACTAGACCAGCATCGAGCGACCGCGTTGCGGGCGCTGGGCGACGAAGAGCTCGTCGATGCTGTTCTCGACGACTACCGGACCGCACCGATCAGCGGCCGTTTGCGAGCGACGCTCCAGCTTCTCGATGGGCTCACCATGCGGCCGGAAGCCATCACTGCGGAGGACATCGCAGGCCCGACCGCAGCCGACGTCTCGGACGCGGCCGTGCTCGACGCCGTCAACGTGTGCGCTGCGTTCACGATTCTCAACAAGCTCGCAGATGCGCTTGGCTGGGAGCCGCTCGACGAGGCGACCTATCGGGAGCGGGCCGTGTCGTCGCTCGAGCGCGGCTACGCGATCGGGGACGAGCTACTCGGGTAGACCCACGCAAGAGCTGAATCGGAGGGAGCGAGATGTCAGACGAACAAGAGAGTCGCCCACCACTGCCGCCGTTCACGCATGAGACGGCCATGCAGAAGGTGCGTATGGCCGAGAACGCGTGGAACACCCGCGAACCCGAACGTGTCTCGGGCGCCTACTCGGCCGATAGCACATGGCGGAATCGGGCCGAGTTCCTCTCCGGTCGGGATGAGATCATCCGCTTTCTCGAGCGGAAGTGGGCCCGTGAGCTCGACTATCGGCTGATCAAGGAGCTCTGGGCGTTCGAGGGCGACCGCATCGGCGTTCGGTTCGCGTACGAGTACCACGACGACTCGGGCAACTGGTTTCGCGCCTATGGCAACGAGAACTGGGAGTTCGACGACCACGGCCTGATGCGCCGGCGGCTCGCGAGCATCAACGACTTGCCCATCGCTGAAGCGGATCGGAAGTATCACTGGCCGCTGGGACCGCGCCCCGACGATCACCCCGGGCTGTCGGATCTCGGTCTCTAGCCGCCACGGCTCGTCGCCGGGATCCGAGCCAGCCCTCACCGGGCAGGGTTGACGGCGGGATGTCTCGAGCGTTTACGCAGAGTCGGTGCCGTGCTTGGTGCTTGCCACGGTTGCAATCCCCGGCCGCTGGAATCGGATCCTGCGACCGAGGCTCGCTCGGCTCCTTCGAGCCGAGCCGTCCGCCGGAAGGTCCGAGCCGGTCGGCGAAGAGAGCTAGCGGGACCGTCGTAGCGGCGCCGCCTGGTTTCCCACGACCTAGGCCGTCAGCGCAGGCGCCGCAGCCCGGTAGTACGTCACGGCTCGCGACGCATAGTGTGCGGTCTCGGACTCGATAGCGGTGAAGTCGAACGGTCGCGCGCGATCGCGCAGCTGGTGTTCGTCGGTAGCTTCGATCAGGATGTGCTCGGGTGTCCCGCCGACCGCAGCCGCCCAGTCGATGGCCCCGATCCGCTGGTGGACGCCTGCCGGCAGGTGCCCCCGTCGATGGAACCCGACACGGCCGAGGCAAGGCCATGTGGACGTGTCGATGACGACGCCGACGTGGGCGTCGTAGAACGCGTAGCCGGAGAAACCGAAGGCGACCCAGTCATACGGCAGCGCGAGTCCTGCTTCCGGCTCGCGCGCCAGAGCCGTCTCCCTGTCCAACTCGCCGACCACGCTGCGCGCGCCGAGGTCGCACAGTTCACGCTCGACCGCGGCGCGGATGGTCAGGAAGATGCCGGGGAACAGCGCCTGCGCCTCGCTGCGGTCGCGGAGGAAGTCGCGCAAGCGTCCGCCCTCGACGATGAGGCGTTCGCTGGTCAAGCTGCCGACTCCTTCGCTCGTGGCACGTGTGTCTCGCTTGTCAACTCTGACTCCGCCAACTGACCCCTGAGGGTACGAGTCAGCGGGCCGTCCTGCAATGGCACTCGGACATGCGTGCAGCGACGGCTCGGTGACGGCGGCCGTCGCAGCCGCCGCGCGCGTGAGGTTGCAGCGACCCAGCGACTAGTCGAGGATGGCGGACGTGGCGGTTGCGCTCGACGAGTACCTCGTCCAGATCATCACTGGTCTTGCGCGCGGGTCATTGCTCTTCCTGATCGCCTCCGGTCTGACTCTGATCTTCGGCGCGCTGCGCGTGATCAACTTCGCGCACGGGTCGCTCTACATGCTCGGTGCGTACATCACCGTCTGGCTCACGCCGGCCGGCGGACTGGAGAATGTCTGGTTCTGGCTGGTGTTCCTCGCCGCGGCGCTGCTGGTGGGCGCGGGAGGGGCCGTGCTCGAGGTGGCGCTATTCCGGCCGATCTACGACCGGTCGCTGCTAGTCCAGTTCCTCGTCACGTTCTCGATCATCTTCGTCGTGGCGGGCATCCTGCGCGAGTTCTTCGGAGCGGGCACGCGCACCACCAGCGTGCCGCCGCTGTTCGACGGAGCCGTCGAGGTGCTCGGGGCCCGCGTCCCCGCGTTCAACTTCGCCTTCATCAGCGTCGCGGTCGCGGTCGCCGCGTTGCTGTGGACGATCCTCTACAAGACGACTCTTGGCCGGCTGATCCGAGCCGTCGTCTCCGACTCCGAGTTACTCCGACTGACCGGCGTCAACGTCGACCGGCTCCGAACCGGCGTGTTTGTGCTCGCCGCCTTCTTTGCTGGTCTGGCCGGTGCCGTCGCGACGCTGTCAGGCTCGGTCAGCCCGAACATGGCGTTCGACTCGATCATCAGCGCGTTCGTGGTCGTGATCATCGGTGGCCTCGGGAGTCTCCCGGGAGCCTTCCTTGCGGCGATGCTCGTTGGCGTCGCGGAGGCGCTCGGCATCCTCTGGGTGCCGCGGGCGTCGATCGCCATTGTGTTCGTCGTTCTCGTGGCGGTGCTTGCTCTCCGACCGCAAGGTCTGATGGGCGCGAGGGCACGATGAGGGTGCCTCTGCGCCCACTTTGACGCCGAGCCCTCTGCTCCGGTTGGCTCGCTGCGGTCGAGCGCGTCAGGTCGTCTCTGAGGTGCCGCCGTGGCGCCGGCTGCGGAACGCCTCGAACGACCGGCCGTGCTCGAGGGCCGAGCCCATGAATCGGTAGCGATCGAACAGTGTCAGGATCAGGGTGAAGACGAGCACGATGAAGAAGCCGCCGCCGGTCTCGAACTCCTCTTTGAAGCTCGATCTGAGAGCGGTGTACAGGATGAGCGTGCCGAAGTTGAACGCCGACATCGCGAGGAACTCGAGCGTGAGCCAGCGCCAGTGCGTGCCCCGGCGGGTAAGCCAGTGGCTCAGGGCTGAGTTCGCGATGACGACGACTGCGAGCGAGACGACGAGCTCCCACGTGGACACGTCGAGTTCCAGGAGCTTCGCGAAGATGATGCTCAGCAAGCTGACGAGTCCGATCTTCTCGAGCAGTACCCAGCCGAAGATTGGCTCCGTCGGCGGCGCCTCCGGCAGCGGTTGCCGATCGAGATGCTCGTCGACAGCGAACGTCGTTGGCCAATCTGCAGGCCCGAGGTATCGGCTGTAGTAGCGACTGAGCACTGCGAGTACGGCGAGCCCAACGGCGATGACAGCCCAGAGCCACGGGTGGTCCTTGAGAGTGTCGGTGAAGTCGAGCTGTGCGATGTGGACCCACCACTCCTGCGGCAGCTTGATGAACACCCAGATCGTCGCCATGGCAACGAGCACGTGGGCAACGGTGAACTTCATCGGGTTCCAGCGGGTTCGCAGGCCCTCGTACCAGATGAAGAAGTACTCGAAGACGTTTGGGAAGACGATGAGCAGCCATCTCGCGCCAGAGAGCTCAAAGGCGGCAACGCCCACCAGTCGGAAGTAGAAGAGGAACCGTGACAGGTGAAACGCCGTGAGATGGCGCCAGTTACGCATGGTCGAGACGTAGGCAATGGCGAGGTAGTAGATGTCGAGTGCCTTGTCGTACGTCTGATACCCGGGCGGCTCGCTCCCGGTCAGGGCCTCGAGGATCGTTCCGTCGACGGCGTCGAGCGCGAGTGCGACGACGACGGCAGGGAGCGGGAAGCGCGGGATCAGGAGCGGTACCCCGAACCGCGACAGCACGACGATCACGATGACGAAGTCAGCGCCGCTCATTCGAGTGCTCCCTGCGTCCTGGCGCGGTCGTTCGCAACGAGCGCCGCGTTAGCGGCGTGTCCGGGGCCACCGCAAGGTCCGTGCGAGCATCCGCTGGACCCTACCGGCCGGGCTCTCGTCGGCGTCGCTCGAGTCCTCGTTTAGCCGAGACCGACCGCGGTTTCGCTAGCCTGAGAGCTGGTGGAGGTCGCTGATCGAACAGGCAGAAAGGCTGTTGTTCTGCTCAGCGGCGGGCTTGACTCGGCAACGGCGCTCGCGATCGCGGCAAGCGAAGGCTACGAGACGCACGCGCTGTCGTTCCGCTACGGGCAGCGGCACGAGTTGGAGCTCGATGCGGCTGCTGAGATCGCCCAAGCCGCCGGCGTGAACCAACACGTCGTCGTCGACCTCGACACGCGGCTGTTCGCGGGTTCAGCCCTGACCGATCAGATCGATGTCCCGAAGGGTCGAGCTGCGGCGGCGGCAGACGGTCAGATTCCCGTGACGTACGTGCCCGCGCGCAACACGGTGTTCCTCGCCTACGCGCTCGCCTGGGCCGAGTCGCTGCATACCGGCGACATTTTCATCGGCGTTACCGCGGTCGACTACAGCGGCTATCCGGACTGCCGCCCCGAGTACATCGAGGCGTTCGAGGCGATGGCAAACCTTGCGACGAAGGCGGCGGTCGAGGGCGAGCATCCCGTGACTATCCGCACACCGCTGCTCCGGCTCTCGAAGGCGCAGATTATCGAGCGCGGGACCGAGCTTGGCGTCGACTACAGTCTGACCCGCAGCTGCTACGACCCCGCACCGGATGGCGCCGCCTGCGGAGTGTGCGATACCTGTGTGTTGCGGCTCGCGGGGTTCGCTGCGAGCGGACTCAAGGATCCGGCTCCGTATCAGCCGGAGGCACTGCCCTCCCGGTGACGTACACGGTCAAGGAGATCTACTACACGCTCCAGGGTGAGGGGGCGAACGCTGGCAGCCCGGCGGTGCTCTGCCGATTCTCCGGCTGCAATCTATGGTCCGGTCTCGAGGAGGACCGAAGCGATGCCACCTGCACGTTCTGTGACACCGAGTTCGTTGGCACCGACGGCCCGGGCGGCGGCAAGTTCGTGTCGGCAGCTGAGTTGGCGGGTGCGATCGCATCCCGCTGGCCAGGGGAGGCCGGCGTGGGCCGGCCGCTGGTCGTCTGCACCGGCGGAGAGCCGCTCCTCCAGCTCGACGAGGCGCTCATCGAGGAGCTCCACGGCGCCGGATTCGAGGTCGCCGTCGAGACGAACGGGACGCTGATGGCGCCGGTAGGTCTCGACTGGGTGTGCATGAGCCCGAAGGCGGGTACCGATCTCGTGATTCAGGCCGGAGACGAGCTGAAGTTCGTGTTTCCTCAGGAGGGAGCAGACCCCGAGCAGTTCGAGCATCTGGATTTCGAGCACTTCTTCCTCCAGCCGATGGACGGACCTGTGCGCGAGGAGAACACGCAGCTCGCGCTTCGCTACTGCCTCGGCAACCCGCGCTGGCGACTTAGTCTGCAAACCCACAAGCTTCTCGCGATTCCATGAACCAGGAGACGTTCGAGATCTTCAAGGAGTTCACGTTCGAGGCTGCGCATCAGTTGCCGAACGTGCCCGCCGAGCACAAGTGCGCGCGGCTCCACGGCCACTCGTTCCGAGTGGAGGTTCACGTCCTGGGCCCACTCGACGCTGAGCTTGGCTGGGTGGTGGATTTCGACGAGATCAAGCAGGCGTTCACGCCCCTGCACGAGCAGCTCGACCACAGGTACCTGAACGAGGTGGAGGGGCTCGAGAATCCGACGTCCGAGGCTCTTGCCCGCTGGCTGTGGGAGCGCCTCACGGTGGAGCTGCGAGGCCTCTCGAAGGTGGTTGTCCACGAGACCTGCACGAGCGGCGCCACCTACTGGGGCCTCGCGCCTAGCCCGAACGAGTCAGGGTGCTGAGGCGTTGGTCTGGATGAGACGCAGCGCGCGGTCGCGACTGCCGTGCGTCACGCGGTCGCTGTGATCGAGATGCCCCCGCGAGCTTTCTGGGCGAGCGTTGCCTGCACGCGCTCGGCCCCGAGGTCGAGGGCGTCCGCGACGTCGTCTCTGATCTGCACAGCGAGCGCCTCGCAGAACGCACCGTCGTTTCGGTAGCGACCCAGGTACAGCTTGAGTGACTTCGACTCGAGGCACCAGCTGTCGGGCTCGTATTCGATCTCGACCGTGTACCAGTCGGGCTGGGCCGTGACGGGGCACAGGGCCGTGAACTCGTCGGACGTCATCGACACGACGCGACAGCCCGGGTTCGGAAACCGCTCGAGTCCTACGAAGTGCTCGGATCCGGGATGGCCCAACGCCTCCAGCTTGTGTTCCTGTGCGGCGGGCCGCGGCGCGGGCTCCTCCGCTGTCACCGTCGACGATCCCCAGCGGCGACGTACTGGCGCGGGTCGGCTTCGAACCGCGTTCGGCAGCCTCCGCAGCAGAAGTAGAACGCCAGCTCACCGTGACGAGAGCTCTGGGTCGCCTCGCCGATCGCGACAGTCATCCCGCAAACCGGATCGACTGCCTCGGTTAGCTCGCGGATGAGCGGATCAATCGTGCCCTGGCTGTGCCTCCAGGCGACGAGTTCCGCGAGGACCGCGACCGCGATCTCCTCCTGGCTCGACGGGCCCAAGTCGAGCCCTGCCGGGCAGCGGATACGGGCGGTCGACTCGTCCGGTAGCCCCTCGCGACGCAGGTCGTCGAGCGTTACGCCGCCGCGGCGGGCGCTCGCAACGAGGCCGATGTACCCGACAGACGTCTCCAGCGCGTCCCGAATCGCCTCGCGGTCGACACGGCCCATGCTGGCGACGACGATTGCGTCTGCGCGCGCCGAGATCTGGCTCTCCACGCGCCAGCCGATTCGCTCGGCCAGGTCGACGAGGGTCGCCGCCGCCGGGCTATCGCCGACGAGCGCGAGTACCGGCGCCGGCAACTCTGGCTCGATCAAGACCTCGACCTCCCCTTCGGATGCGCACGAGCTTTCGACGACGATCGTGTCGGCCGCCGTCGGCCCCGTGCGCCCGGGTTTCCGGATCAGCAGCAGCCGCGGTTGGCCGTCAGCGAGGGCGCGGAGGGCCTCGTTGATGACCGCGGGCTCCGAACATGCGCCACCGATCCAGCCGACGAGCTCTCCGTCGGAGGTGATCAGCGCTCGATCGCCCCGTTGCGTCGAAGCGGGCCGGACGACCCGGGTGACCGTGGCCAGCACGAAACTCTGACCCGCGGCCGCGAGCTCGCCGGCGCGGACGAGGACGTCCGTCGGGTGTCTCATTACCCAATCATGCCGGACTGATCCGTCGCGGACGCACGACTGCTGTCACTCGGCAAGCCCAGCCTCGACGAGCGCGCCCCAGACCTTGGCCGAGGTGACCGGCATGTCGATATTCCGAATGCCTGCGTGTGCGAGGGCGTCGACAACGGCGTTGACGTACGCGGCCGGGGAGCCGACGGTCGCCGACTCGCCCACCCCCTTGGCGCCGATCGGGTGATGAGGCGACGGGGTGACCGTCTCGCCGAGCTCGAACTTCGGCGTTTCCCAGGATGTCGGGATCAGGTAGTCCATCAGGTTGCCGCCGATCACGTTTCCGTCGTCGTCGAACGTGATCAACTCCATCGCGGCGATCGCGTAGCCCTCTGTCAGACCACCCATGATCTGACCCTCGACGATCATCGGGTTGATGCGCACGCCACAGTCGTCGACCGCCACTACGCGCAGCGGCTTCCACTCGCCGGTGCCGCGGTCGATCTCCACCATGACTGCGTAGGTGCCGAAGGGGTAGGTCATGTCCGGTGGGTCGTAGTAGTGCACGCCCTCGAGGCCTGGTTGCATTCCATCGGGGAAGTCCGTGTACGCGGCGAACGCCACCTCCTGGACGGTCTTCACCCGCTCGGGCGCGCCTTTGACCGAGAACTGGCCGCTTGCGAACTCGATGTCTTCGGGCGAGACCTCGAGCAGGTGTGCCGCGAGCTCCTTGCCCTTGTCGCGAAGCTCGCGAGCGATGATCGCGGTCGCCGCGCCGGCGACCGGCGTCGAGCGGCTCGCGTACGTTCCGAGCCCGTACGGCGTGTGGTCGGTGTCGCCTTCCTGGACTTCGACGTCCTCGTACGGGATCCCGAGCTCCTCCGCAACGATCTGCGCGAAGGTCGTCTCGTGCCCCTGGCCCTGCGATTTCACGCCGAGTTTCAGGACAGCCTTCCCCGTTGGGTGGACTCGCAGCTCGGCCGAGTCGAACATTCGCAGGCCGGCGATGTCGTAGTCCTTGCCCTTGCCTGCGCCCACGACCTCGGTGAACGACGCTACGCCGATGCCGACAAGACGGCCTTCCTCGCGTGCCTGCTTCTGCTCCGCGCGCAGGTCGGCGTAGCCGAGCTTGTCGAGGGCCAGGTCGAGCGCCTTCTCGTAGTCGCCGGAGTCGTAGACGAATCCGGTCGCCGAGGTGTAGGGGAACTGGTCGGGCTTGATGAAGTTCGTGCGGCGCAGCTCGGTCGGGTCGACACCCAGCTCGTGTGCCGCCGTGTCGACGAGCCGCTCGATCAGATACGACGCCTCCGTCACGCGGAACGAGCAGCGATACGCAACGCCGCCGGGCGCCTTGTTCGTGTACGCCCCATCGGCGACAACGTGTGCGGCCGGAATGTCGTACGAGCCGGTGACGATGTGGAATAGTCCGGCGCGAAGTTTCGAAGGCTGCGCGTCGGCAAAGAAGGCGCCGTTGTCGGAGAGCAGCGTGGCGCGTAGTCCGACCATCCTGTCGCCCTTGAGCGCGAGTTCGCCCTTCATGTGGTAATCGCGTGCGAACCCGGTCGAGACGAGGTTGCCCGTGCGGTC
>JAUVPB010000279.1 GCA_030598925.1 Actinomycetes bacterium | reverse complement strand
GTGCAGCGTGACACGATGTATCGCGAAGTCAAGACCTGGTAGCTCAGGCGATCGGCTGCAGCGACGCTCGCAGGAGGAGGGTTCCGGTTGCGCGTCGTAGAGGACCGTGCTTGTCTGTTGCCGGGGTCTTGTTGCGTTTCGCTCTTGTCGTAGCCGCAGCGGCGGCGTTGCTCGCGACGGCTGCCAGTGCCGACGCGGCGAGGCTCCGCCTGCTCCCAGGTGTGACGTACGACCGGCAGGTGCGCAAGACGACCGAGGGCCGGATCGTCGTTCACGTGATCACGGCGCCGCGTCCAGGCGGCCTCTACGAGCTCAAGCCGATGTTGGCTCAGGATCACGTGAAGGGTCGGGAGCGGGTCAGCGACATGCAGAAGCGACTGGCCCCTCGCGCGACTGCGGCCGGTGTGAACGGCGATCTGTTCAACTTCGAGACGGGACATCCAAGCGGCATCTTCTTCCGCGACGGCGCGCTCGTCTCACGACCGATCGGAGGCCGATCGAGCCTCGGGATCGGCGTTGACGGTCTTCTTCAGATCGCGCGCATCCGCTACTTCGGGAGCATCCAGCTTGGCGACGCAAAGAAGCACCCGATCCAGGACTTCAACCGGCCACTCGCGAAGCACTCCGTTGGCCTCTTCACCCCAGCGTGGGCGGCGCGTACGCCCAAGGTGAAGGGCGCGCTCGACGTCGTGCTCGACGGCCTCCCGTCGGCGACGCCGAACGTCGATCTTCCGACGACGATCGTTCGCGTGCGCAAGGGCGGAGGAACGTGGATACCCGAGGGCGGCGCGGTGCTCCAGGCCACCGGGTTCTGGGCGGACATTCTGCGCAACGAGGCCGCGCTCGGAATGCCAGCCGTAACCCGTCTGATCCTCAAGCCGTGGTGGCAGAATGTAGCCAGCGCTCTCGGCGGGGGGCCGGTGATCGTGCGCGCGGGCAAGGCGATCACGGGCGCCGAGGAGGAGTTCAGCACGGCCCAGCTCACGCCGCGACATCCGCGCACGGCTGTGGGTCAGCTGGAGAACGGGCGGATTCTGCTCGTCGCCGTCGACGGTCGGCGGGCCGCCTCGGTCGGTGTCAACGTCCTTGAGCTCGCTGAGCTGATGGTCGCGCTCGGTGCCGTAAAGGCCATGGCGCTCGACGCCGGTGGGTCGACGACGATTGCCTTCGACGGCAGGGTCCTGAACCAGCCCTCCGATGGTGCCGAACGCCCGGTCGGAAACGCACTGATGATGGCGTACTACGGGGTCTACGTTCAGCCGCCGCAGAATCCGGTCGTGTCGCCGAACGGCGATGGGTTCAGAGAGTTCCAGCGGCTCCGCTACCGGATCCCTCGACCGTCCGCCGTAACCGCGCGGCTAATCGCGCCGGACGGCTCCGTCGCATGGCGAGAAGAGGGCGAGCGCACGCCCGGGAGCTACGAGCTGCTGCTTGACGGCCGAGAAGGCGTCCCGGCGCTCACCGAGGGGCGGTGGCGTTTCACCGTCGCGGCCGTCGGCGCTGACGGCGCGACCTCAGCCATGGAGCGGCGCTTCTTCGTGGACAACACCCTGCGCAAGATCAGGCTCTCAAGGCGGAAGATCGCGCTTCATCCACGCCGCGGCGGCAAGCTCCGTGTGCGCTTTCGTCTCGCGAGAGGCGCCGCTGTCCGGGTTCTGATCGAGAACGCGCAGGGAGACGTCGTCCGCGTTCTCGCTCGCCGCCGCCTGGGAGAGGGGCCCGCGCTCGTCGTCTGGAACGGGCGCGTCCGAAAGAAGGCGGTCGCCAAGACCGGCCGGTACCGCGTGCGCGTTCTCGCCAAAAGCGCTGTCGGCAAGTCGGAGCTCTTCGCAGACGTCGTCGTCCGCAAGCGCGCGAAGCCAACGTTCGCAATCAAGCGACCTTCGTAACAGCCTGCGGCACCTGCGCCTAGCGGTTGGATGACCGGTGCCCGAGCCTAGAGTAGTTTGGTGATTCTGGCTCTCTCCATCACCGAGCTGATCACCGACCTGATCGGAAATGCCGGTGTGTACGCGGTCTTCGCACTGATGGCCCTCGATGCCGTGTTTCCGGCCGCAAGCGAGCTCGTCATGGTCTACGCGGGAGCGCTGGCGGCCGGCGCGTTTCCCGGAAACACGGTCGAGCTGTTCGGGCTGGAGATCGAGTCGACCTGGTGGGGATACGTGGTGGTGGCGCTTGCCGGCACGATCGGGTACTGGCTCGGGGCGCTCGGTGGCTGGTGGCTGGGCAGGGCCGGCGGGCGACCGTTCCTCGAGAAACACGGGCGCTTCTTTCACCTCGGGCCCGAGCGGCTCGAGCGTGCAGACGTGTGGTTCGCCGAACGCGGCGATCGCGCTGTGTTTCTCGGGCGCGTGCTACCCGTCGTACGTTCCTTCGTCTCGATACCGGCAGGCGCGCTCGGCGTACGATTCGGACCGTACAACTGGGCGACCCTGATCGGATCCGCCCTGTGGTGCTTCGCGTTCGCAGCGGTTGGAGTTGCCGTCGGCGAGAGCTGGGAGCAGTTCCATGACGGCTTCCGCTACGCCGACATTGCGATCGTCGTGGTCATCGTGTTCGCGATCGCGTACTTCGGTTGGAAGTTCTACATAAGGCGCCGCGAGCGCACAGAGGCGTCGGGCACGTAATCCGGCGGGCCTGCGCCGCAGGCTCGGCTGCCGTGCGGTTGGTTCGCCTATCCGGGACGACGACCGCTCCGTGCACCGGGACCAAACGCTACCGGCGGGTAAACTTGTGGATCGTGCCCGTTCCCATGGTCGACGTGAGGGCGCAGTATGCGCCTGTGCTCGATGAGCTTCGCCTGCGCCTGCTCGAGGTTGTCGACTCGGGTCGTTTCATCCTCGGCCCGAACGTCGCCGCGTTCGAGCAGGAGGCGAGCACCTACCTTGGAGTAGCCGAGGCCGTCGGTGTCGCAAACGGCACGGATGCGCTCGTGCTCGCAATGGAGGCAGCCGGGGTCATCCCCGGCGATGAGGTCATCTGTCCTGCCTTCACGTTCTATGCGACAGCCGAGGCGATCGCCCGCGTCGGAGCGACGCCCGTCTTCTGCGACATCGAGCCGTCGACGCTCAACCTCGACCCCGGGCACGTCGCGGAGCTTGTAACGGAGCGAACGAGGGCGATCGTTGCCGTTCATCTTCTCGGGCGACCGTTTGATCTCACGCGGCTTCCGGCCGGCGTTCCGGTGATCGAAGACGCTGCGCAGGCTTTCGGCGCCGGCGTCGCCGGCGCCCGCGTTGGCGCTCGCGGGATCGCCGCTACCTTCAGCTTCTTCCCGACG
>JAUVPB010000136.1 GCA_030598925.1 Actinomycetes bacterium | reverse complement strand
GAGTGACCCCTCTGCGTGGATCGCGAGCACGCTCTGATAGCCCGCGTACTCGCGTGCCAGCAGGTCGCTCGCGACGTTCATCAGGGCTAGTCGCTCAGGGGCGGGCGTCGCGCCGACGAAGTACTTCTCGAGGTAGGGCCGCAGCTCGGCACTGCGCCAGTCCGGTCCGCCCGGGCCCGTCACGAGCAACCCTCCAGCGATGTCGATCACGTGCTCGACCGCGTCGTGGTAGTCGCGAGCGAACGTCCACTTCGCGAGGTTCGTCGTCATCGGATCGGGGTAGGCGATCCCCGTCGGCTCATCGACGCGGTAGCGGTCCGCGGCGAGGTGGGTGAGGCCGCGGACGGTCTCGGCGTACCCAATCAGAGCCACGAGCTTGTCCCGCACGTGTGAGGCACGCTCGATGCCGTTCGCCTCGGCGAGCAGACCCGCCAGGCCGACGAGGGCGTCGACGAGCGGCAGCTTGTAGGAGACAGCGGTGAAGCGGTGATGCTCGACGAACGTCAGCGCAAGCTCGCCGGCCTTCTGCGTATCTCCGTCCAGGAAGATGCAGTCGTTCGGCACGAATACGTCGTCGAAGACCGTCAGGGTCTCGACCATCTTGTGCTGCGAGGAGATCGGTCGCGTCCACGGATCGTTGTCGGAGTGCAGGTAGTCGGAGCAGAGCAGCTTCAATCCCGGCGTGGCGATCGGGATCGCGAAAGCGATCGCCCAGTCCTCCTCCCCCTCGCGCATCGCCCGTGTCGGCAGCACGATCACCTCATCGACGTTCGGCGTGTACGACGTGTGCACCTTCGCGCCACGCACGACGACACCGTCGTCACGCCTCTCCACCACCCGCAGATACATGTCCGGGTCGACCTGGCCGCTCGGCCCCTTCGTCCGGTCGCCCTTGACGTCGGTTTGCGCGACAGCTAGCGAGAGGTCGCCGTCGCGGCAGCGCTCGTAGAACGCCTGGACGTTGTCTGCGTAGCGAGTCTCATGGGCCACCCGGTGGAGCGCGACGAGCGCATCGGTGCCGATCTCCTTGATCAGGAGGACAAGCGTCTTCCCGAAGGCCGTGGCCGCCTCGATCAGTGCGGAGCGACGCCGCAGGTCACCACCGTTTCGCGGCAGCTGGTAGTACGTCGAGTAGCCATCTGTGACCGCAAGCTCGACGTTCCCAGGCTCCTCCGCGAACTGAAAATCAAGCGATGCGTGACGAGAGACGATGCCGAGCTCTGGGTGTGTGGTCACGTCGTCGACCCGCTCCCCCTGGTAGTAGACCTCGCGTGAGTCTCTGAGCCCCGCGAGGTACTCCTCGGCCGTTCGCAACCTGCGTCCTGCCCCGTCTGTCACCGTCTCCTCCTCCTGTTGGCGCGATGAGCCTACCGTCAACTGGACTCGGCTAAGGTGACCGGCGCATGAGCACCGTCACCTACCTCGACGCGATCCGCGTCGCGCTTGCAGACGCGATGCGCGACGACGAGCGAGTCTTCATGCTGGGCGAGGACATCGGACACTTCGGCGGCCCCTTCGGCGTCACGAAGGGTCTGTCCGATGAGTTCGGCACCGACCGCGTGATCGACACTCCGATCTCGGAGGAAGGCTTCGTCGGCGCGGCGCTCGGGGCGGCGTGGATGGGCGAGCGTCCGATCGTCGAGCTCCAGTTCGCCGACTTTATCTCGACCTGCTTCGACCCGATCGTCACGGTCGCGGCGAAGACGCACTGGCGCAGCGGCATCCGCTTCCCCGTCGTGATCCGCGCCCCGTTCGGCGGCGGCGTGCGTGGCGGGCCGTTCCACGCCTCGTGCCCCGAGGGGTGGTTCGTGGGCACCGCCGGGCTCAAGGTCGTCGCCGCTGGCACGGTCGAGGACGCGTACGGACTCCTACGATCGGCGGTCGAAGACGACGACCCCGTCATCTACTTCGAGCACAAGGGTCTCTACCGACGATTGAAGGGCGAGCAACCGGCGGCCACGACTCGGACGCCGATCGGACGCGCCGCAATCGCTCAGAGCGGGACGGACGCTACGGTCGTTACCTACGGAGCCGGAGTCGATCTCGCGCTGCGGGCGAGCGGGACCCTCAATGACAGCATCGAGATCGTCAACCTGCGCACCTTGTGGCCTCTCGACGAGCCGGCGATCCTCAAATCAATCGAGAAGACGTCGCGCGTCCTCGTCCTGCAGGAGGCGGCACGATCAATCGGTGCGGCGGGGCACGTGCTGTCACTCGTCGCGCGGCACGCATTCGAGGTCCTCGACGCACCGCCGGCCCTCCATGCGCCCGTCGATACACCCGTACCGTTCGCACCGGAGCTCGAGGACGCGTACCTCCCGAGCGTCGATTCGACCGCCGCCGCCTTACGGGACCTGCTGGAGTACTAGGGCAGATGGCTGACGAGACGACTGCGACCGAGCCGGCGCGCACACCCGAAGCGCGTGGTGAAAACGCGCCGCCGTGCGTCGACGCGACCGCCGTGTCTCGCGCGACGAGGCTCGAGTTGCTCCGCCTCTGCCTTCTCCAGCGCGCCATCGAAGATCGCACGATGAATCTGTACCGGCAGGGTCGAATCTCCGGGAGCTACTACACGGGCCGAGGTCAGGAAGCGGTCGGCGCCGCGGCCGGTCTCGCTCTTGGTCCGGACGACGTGGTGGCCCCGCTCAACCGCGAGCTCGCCTGTCACCTGGCCCGTGGCGTCGAGGTGGCTCACGTGTTCCGTATCTTTCTCGGAAGAGAGACGGGACCGACGCGCGGCCGCGACGGCAACATGCACTTCGGAGTGCCGGAGTGTGGGATCTTCCCCCTCGTCTCGATGCTCGGCGACCTGTGTCCGGTGACCGTCGGCGCCGCGCTCGCCTTCAAGCGACGTAACGAAGCCCGAGTTGCTCTCACGTTCTGGGGAGACGGCGGGATGTGCACGGGCGACGTTCATGAGGGGCTCAACCTCGCCGGGGTTCTGCATGTCCCGGCCGTTTTCGTCATTCAGAACAATCACTACGCGTACTCGACGCCGACAGAGCGCGAAATGGTCAATACCGACATTGCGTCCCGCATCACCGGCGGCTGGAGCATCCCCTGCGAGCGCGTCGACGGTACGGACGCGCTGGCGACCTACGCGTGCGTCAGCGCCGCTGTCGAGCGGGCGCGCGCCGACGAGGGCCCGCAGGCGGTCGAGGCCGTGTCGCTCCGTATTCACGGCCACGCCGCCCACGACGACGCCCGGTACGTCCCGGCCGAGCTTCGGGCGGACTACGAAGCCCGGGATCCGATCCTGCGGCTCACCGAGAGGCTCAGACTCGATGGCGTCGACGAAGACACACTCCAAGACCTCACCGAGGGTGTCACCAACGCCGTAGCGGAAGGCCTCGCCGAGGCAGAGTCCGCGCCCGACCCGGATCCAGCGACGCTCGAAGACGGTGTTTATGCGATGCCTGTCCAGGGAGCCGAGCGCACGTGAGCGTGGTGCCGTCCTCGAATATCGGGCTGACCGGCCTTGCCGTGATGGGCCAGAACCTCGTCCTCAACATGGACGATCACGGCTACCGCGTCTCGGTGTTCAACCGGACCCCGGAGAAGACGAGAGAGTTCCTGAGCGGGCCGGCCAAGGGGACGAACGTCGTCGGCTTCGAATCGCTCGAGGAGCTCGTCGCGAGCCTCGAGCGGCCACGCCGCGTGATGCTGATGGTCCGGGCCGGGGATGCCGTCGACTCCACGATCTCGCAGCTCCTGCCGTTTCTTGAGCCTGGCGACGTCGTGATCGACGGAGGCAACTCAAACTTCCTCGACAGCCGCCGACGGACCACGGAACTGGAGGAGCGCGGGCTTCTGTTCGTCGGTGCGGGCGTGTCCGGCGGCGAGGAGGGCGCTCGGCACGGGCCCTCGATCATGCCGGGCGGCTCACCCGCGGCCTGGCCGCTCGTCAAGGAGATCGTCCAGGCCATCGCCGCAAAGGTCGACGGCGGCACGCCCTGCTGTGACTGGGTCGGCGAGGACGGCGCCGGTCACTACGTGAAGATGGTCCACAACGGGATCGAGTACGGCGACATGCAGGTCATCGCCGAGGCATACCACCTGTTGCACGTCGCGCTCGGGCTCTCACATGACGAGCTACACGAAGTCTTCTCTACCTGGAACGAAGGCGAACTCGACTCGTACCTGATCGAGATCACCCGCGACATCATGGCGTTTCGGGACGAGGACGGTGAGCCGCTCGTCGACAAGATCCTCGACACTGCTGGGCAGAAGGGGACGGGCAAGTGGACGGCGGCATCCTCGCTCGAGCTCGGCATGCCGGTTACACTCGTCGCCGAAGCGGTGTATGCCCGCATCGTCTCGGCACTGAAGGACGAGCGCGTCGCGGCCTCGGCGGTTCTCGCTGGTCCGGCTGGTCCGTTCGACGGCGACCGCGATGCCTTCATCGGCGACGTGCACGACGCTCTCTATGCCTCGAAGATCATCTCGTACGCCCAGGGTTTCATGCTGTTCCGCGAAGCTGCAAAGGAGTTCGACTGGAACCTCAACTACGGGGGGATCGCGCTGATGTGGAGGGGTGGCTGCATCATCCGCTCCGCCTTCCTCGGCCGAATCAACGAAGCGTTCGACCAGCAGCCGGAGCTCGACAACCTCTTGCTGGATCCCTACTTTGCCGGCGAGGTGCAGGATGCCCAGGCGGGCTGGCGACGTGTGATCGCGGCTGCCGTCGAGCTCGGCATACCCGTGCCGGCGTACTCGAGCGCGCTCTCGTTCTTCGACGGCTATCGGAACGGCCGCCTGCCGGCCAACCTGATCCAGGCGCAACGCGACTACTTTGGGGCTCACACGTACGAGCGCGTCGACAAGCCGAGGGGCGAGTTCTTCCACACGAACTGGACCGGCCGCGGCGGCGACACCGCGTCGGGGACCTACACGGCCTGACGTCGGCCGGCACGCGGCTCAGGTGCCGGCAGCCTCCGTCAGCCGCGTTCGCACCTGCCAGAGCTCTGGGTAGTAGCGGTGGCTCAGGAGCTTACGGAGCTGGTCGACCGGCGTTCCCTGCGTACCGACAACGTCTCCGATCATGCGCTCGACGACCAGCACGTGCCGGTACCGCCAGGCCCGGAGCGATCCGTCCCAGTCGGTCATCGCCTCCGCGAGGGCGTAGAGGTCGCCGTACTCGACGCGCTGCCGGTACACGCGCTCGGGTGAAACGCCCGCCGTGTCGAGCGCGGTCTGAAAGGCCTGGCCGAGCAGGAGCGTGACGCGCTTCACTTCGACGAACCCCGGCGAGTCGAAACCGCTCCCGTGGCCGAGCACCTTGCGAACCTCCTGGTACTCCCACGGCGACATCCGATCGAGCATCGCAAGCTGATCGGTAATCAGCGAGAGCCCGAGGACCGCCCGCCCGACAAGTCGGGTCGCCTCGGCGATCGAGCCGTCGCCGACGAGCTGCGCTGCGGCCTCGAGTTCGAAGCACGCGTGCTTGAGCCACAGCTCGGACGACTGATGCACCGTCTGAAAGAGGAGCTCATCGCGGTGAGCCATCTCCGCTGCCGGCTTCTGGAGCGACAGCAGCTCGTCGGTACGCAGGTAGCGCTCGTAGTCGCTCTGCCCAACCCCTTCGAGAATCGGAGCGAAGTGGTCGTCTGCGGTGCCGTCGGTCACGACGCTTCTCCCTTGCCCGCCCTACGCTAGCTTGGACAGTCTACGGTCGACCCTCCGACGCATCGAAGATACGAAGCGGAACGTCGGCCAGCGGCTCCCCTCCATCGGCCGTGACGAGCCAGGTGTCCTGCATGTAGAGGCAGTCGTCGCCGTCGGGCGAAATGGCGTGCGGATGCATGGAGAACACCATGCCCTCTTCGAGCACGGTCTCGACGCCCTCGCCGATCTTCGGATACTCGATCATCGTCATGCCGATCGAGTGTCCGGTGACGTGCCCCAGGGCGGCACCGCGGTCGACGAAGCCCCTCGCAACCGCTCGATGGACGTCGTGTGCGGTCGCGCCGGCCTTCAGCTCCTTCTTGGCGATCTCGAAGTACTCGTGGTAGGCCTCCTCCATCGCCCGAGCGTGAACGCTGGGCTCACCTCCGGCGTGGACGGCGCGCGAGACTTCCACCCAGTGTCCGCCAGGACCGGCGACCTCGAGCGACGGCAGGCACATGTCGCCCTGCTGAATGCGTCGCGTGCTGCTCGCGATGCGGAACTCTGGCGTCGCCCGGCCGTTCTCGCCCACGAGAACCATGTCCATCGTGAGCCTCCCGCAGCCCTCATCGACGAACAGCTTCTCGCACGGCGCGAGGATCTCAGACTCGGTCTTGCCCACCTCGTAACCCTCGAGGAAGATCCAGAAGCCTTCGGCGTTGATACGCATGCTGTCGCGAACCGACTCGATCTCCTCAGGGCTCTTGACCGCTCGCGCGTGATCGAACTCAACATCCCAGCCGCTCAGCTCCGCCGAGCAGCCTTCCAGCTGCCGGTAGTCGCGGACAGCCATGATGTAGTCAAGCCCGTACACGCCCACACGACTCCAGCCTGAGCTCTCGATTCGATCCCGGAGCCAATCGCCGGGACGATCGACGAAGACCTGCTCGTCGATCCACGTCGTCTCGTGCTCGCCAACGTAACGAGCTTCGCTCGGAAAGACGATCGACGGCTCGCCTTCGCGCGGCACCAGCACGTATGCGTAGCGGTGGACGATCACAAAGCCCGACAGGTACGTCACCGCCCCTTCGAAGCCCGTGTACTCGTTACCGGCGACGATTGCGGCGTCGAGATCATTCCTCGCCAGCGCATCTCTCACCCTCGAGCAACGGCGGTCGATCTCGGCCCGATCTGTCATCTCTCTCCTCCGTGGTCTTCGGTCATCGCGTTCACATCACCTCAGGTTGTTGCCACGAGCGTTCGACGCCACGAATGAGCGCCCAGATCGCGTTGTTGAGCGGGGTCGGCACGTCGAGCGTATCGCCGAAGCGAGCGATGCCGCCGTTCAGGAAGTCGACCTCCGTGAGCCGCCGCGCCTCGACGTCTTGAAGCATGCTCGCCTTGTGGTCGTAGGCGACCTCCGGCTTCGCGGCGTGGTCGATCAGGTCCTCAGGATCGGCGTCGAGCTCGATGTTCTGTGCTGCCGCCACGGACTTTCCTTCGTCCACGAGGCCGCTCACGAGTCGCCGGAGCGGCGGATCCTCGCAGACGCGTCCGTGCGTGAGGCCGGTGAGAGCACCGATCGGGTTCGTCGACGCATTGAAGATCACCTTTCGCCACTGCGGCCCGCGCGCGTCGGCGACCGCCTCCGCCGGCATGCCCCCGCGCGTGCAGACCGCAGCAAGAGCTCTGACCTTGTCCAGCTCGGCCGACTGTGGCTCGAACGGCCCGAAGGTCGTGTCGCCCTTGACGTCCCATTGCACATGACCGGGAGCGACGATCCTCCCCGCCGGGAACGTGGTACCACGGATCACGCGTGCGACGTACTCGGCGATCACCTCCTCGTTTCCGATGCCGTTCTGCACCGTGGCGACGGCACCGTGCTCGAACGCGTGAGCGGCTGCCTGCATCGCAGAATGCGTGTGGAGCGCCTTCGT
>JAUVPB010000313.1 GCA_030598925.1 Actinomycetes bacterium | reverse complement strand
TGACGTCAGACGGCGGGCCGAGAACCCCAGCGCTGGCAGCAGCAACGCGGTCAGCGCCGCCGCAATCAACCAGGTAGCGGACCAGGAGCCGGTGGTGTCGACGATCTCGCCGAAGCTCGGGGGAAGTATGAACCCGCCGGCGAACGCGAACACGAGCGCGACGGCCGTCGCCTGACCTACGGCGGTCGGTCCGACTCCTTCAGCGGCGACGGCGATCCACACGCCGTTCCAGCCGATCGAGCAGAAGCCCAGGCCGAACAGCAGCAGCCACAAGCCCGGGCTCGAGCCTGCGGGCGGAACAAGGGCTAATGCGACCGCGCTGCCAAGGGCGGCGAGCTGAAGCGCAAGGATGCGGGAGCGGAGCCGGTCCGACATCCAGCCCCATGCGAGCCGTCCCAGCGTGGCGCCGGCGAGCAGCACCGCGACGGCGAGCCCGGCCGTCGTCTTCGACTGGCCGATCTCGTCGACGAGGTAGATGGCGAGGAAGCTCAAGACGGTGAGCTGCACTCCCGCCATCACGAAGCCGTACAGGCCAAGACCGAAGACCGATGAAGGGCGCCGAGGCTCCCGTGTTTGCCGTTCGAGTCGCTGAGGCGTGGGGCCGCCGATCCAGAGGCCCCAGAGCGCAACACCCGTCGCAAGCCCGATCGGCGCTGCGAGGGCCACACGCCAGTTGGCTGTCTCGGCAATGCGTGGTAGGACGAGCCCGCCGAGCAGACCACCGAGGGTGAGCCCGGTGTGGGAGATACCCATCAGGAGACCGCGCCGCCGGTGTGTCGTGTTGCCGCTCACGAGTACGTTCGTACCGGGGTCGACGGCCCCGTAGCCGAGGCCGACGACGGCGGTTCCGAAGAAGAAGATCGCTTGATTCGGAGCGACCGCCGCGATCGTCAGGCCGAGTACGAGCAGGAGCATGAACACGCCAACCGCTCGTCCGGCCGGCCAACGATCCGTGAGGCGTCCCGCAGGCACGATCGACAGCATCGCGCCGAGGAACACCATCGCGAGAATGCCCCCCACGAGGGTGGTCGACAGTCCGAGGTCGGTGCGGATGAACGGAGCGAGGGAGGCGAATCCGATCGCGCCGAACGCAGTGCCGGTCTTGCCGGCGACCGCGAGGGAGATCTCTGCGCGCGCGCTGTGTCGCGTGGCTGTGCGGGTCATCCGCCGGAGCGGATGAATCGATCGAGTCGGTCGAGCGCCGGTTCGAGCACAGCTGGTTCAGACGCGTAGCAAATACGGATCGATCCCTCGCCGCCGTCTTCGAACGCAACGCCGGGGGCCACGCCGACCTTCCACTCAAGCAGGAGTCGCCGGCAGAACTCGAAGGAGTCCTCGACTCCGTCGATGCGAGGGAACAGGTAGAAAGCGCCGTCTGGCGTCGGGACGGTGACGCCCGGAATCGCGCGTAGAGCCTCGACACAGAGATCCCGGTTCGCTTTGAAGAGGCTCACGACCCGATTCACGTCTTCCTCACCCTGCTCGAGAGCGGTCTCGCACGCCACCTGCGTGAAGTGAGACGCGCACGACACGACGAACTCGTTCATCTGGGCAACCCGCTGGACGAGGTCGCGTCGCGCCACAAACCAGCCGGATCGCCACCCCGTCATGCAGTAAGCCTTGGAGAATGACTGGATGACGATCACGGCGTCATCCCGCGTGGCTTTGCGCAGGATTGACGGAGCCGGTGCGCCGAGCGTCTCGGGCTCGTAGTAGAGGCGCTCGTAGACCTCGTCCGCCACGAGCCAGAGACCATGACGGCGCGTGAACTCGAGCAGCCGATCCTGGTCGTTCTCGGTCGCGACCCAACCGAGCGGATTGGACGGCGACGTGTAGAGGAGCAACCGGGTTCGTGGGGTGACAGCGGCTTCGAGGGCGTCGAAGTCGATCGTAAATCGCTCATCGACGAGAGGTTGTGGAATGTGAATCGGCGTCGCGTTCGCGAGCCGGGCGTTTCCCGATCCATTTGGCCAGACCGGGGTGAGCACGAGTGCCTCGTCGCCGGGGTCGAGCACCGAACGAATCGTGAGGTTGAGAGCGTGGACGCCCGAGCTCGTGGCCATGATCTCAGTCTCCGGGTCGAGCTCGACTTCGTGCAGGCGCGCGGTGCTCGCGGCGATCGCGCGCCTCAGGGAGGGAATCCCGTTGTTCTCCGTGTAGTACGTCTGACCCCTGCTCAGAGCTTCGACCGCTGCGTCCTTGATGAACTGCGGCGTCGGCAGGTTCGATTCGCCGAAGTACAGCGGGATCACGTCGTCCATCCCCATCGCGACGTTGGCGAGCTCCCGGATGCGAGAGGGCGGGATGCGCTCGACCGAGTCGGCGACGCGTGCTGTTGTGATCGTGCTGTCGGCGCTCATCAGTCAGAGGGTAATCGGGGCGTGACGGGCAGAGGAGTGGGAGGTCAGGGGCCGGTGGCCGGCTACGTTCGCACGAGCGGCTTGTACTTGATTCGCCTTGGCCGGCTCGCGTCCTCGCCGAGGCGCACGACCCGGTTCTCCTCGTAG
>JAUVPB010000219.1 GCA_030598925.1 Actinomycetes bacterium | reverse complement strand
GTTCGTGCCGCCGTCCTGTGCGGGTGCGATCGCGAGCGGTGACGCGGCCTCCGCGAGCCGGTCGATCGCCTCGCCGGTCACGAGGGGACAGTCCGCCATGAGGATGACGACACCGGCCGCTGCATCCGGCCGGCGCAGAGCAGCCTCGATGGCGCTCGCGTGTCCCTGCCCCTGATCGATCAGGACCGAGCACGATTCGGGCGCGATCGCCGGGCTTGGCGTGACGATCAAGATCTCTAAGACGGCCGTCGAGCCCGCGCACGCGTCGACGACGTCCAGGAGCATGGCCTCGACCAGCTCCGCCCGCGTGTCGGACGCGAAGAGCTGGGAGAGCCGCTGCTTTCCCCTGAGTGGATCGTTGACCGGGACGATCGCGAGCATCGACAGAGAATACGTGGCTCTCAGCGAGTCGTGGCGAGCTCGAGCGCGGCTTGAGCCACGTGCGCCCGTGCCGCGCGGTCGCGCATCAGGATGTCGGTCGCCGCGCCTGTGACGCCAAGCTGTGCGAGCGAGTCGAGGGCGTCCCGGTCGGCGTCGTCGATGAGCAGGTGTGTGAGAAAGTCGACGTAGCGGCCGGCGACGGCCGCCGGCGACGTCTCGCCCGCCAGGCCCGCCAGGAGCCGGTCGGCCGGACCCTTGACGGCTCGTCCGCCGATGAGCGGGCTGACCCCGACCACGGGTGTCTCGGTCGATCGGACTGCCTCGCCGATCTCGGGTACAGCCAGAATTGGCGCAATTGAAAGGAACGGGTTGCTCGGTGCGACCAGCAGCAATTCGGCACGCCGGATCGCGGCAAGCACCCGCGGCGCGGGTTCGGCGGAAGAGGCGCCCTCGTAGCGCACGCCCGTGACCTGGTCTCGGTGTTGCCGCCGTACGAAGTACGTCTGGAAGTCGAAATCTCCGTCCGGGGTCTCGACCGTCGTGCGCAGCTCGTCGTCCGTTGCCGGCAGGAGCTGTGCCTCGATCCCCAGTTGCGTTGCGAAGTCGGCCGTCACACGCGAGAGCTTTCGACCGGCTCGGAGGGCCGCCGTGCGCACCAGGTGGAGGCCGATGTCCTTGTCTCCCAGCAGGAACCAGTCCTCGCCTCCGAGCTCGGACGCGGCCGTGAGGGCATTCGTCGACTCGTCTGCTCGGCCCCAACCTTGATCAGGGTGGACGAGGCCGCCGAGCGTGTACAGCATCGTGTCGATGTCCGGTGAGATCGCGAGCCCGAGGTGTTCGAAATCGTCGCCGACGTTGACGATCACCGAGATGTCGCTCGGGTCGTGCACCTGCACGAGGCCGTCGACGAAGCGCGCAGCGCCGACGCCACCGGCCAGGACGCAGATCGAGGGGACTCGGCTCACGAGAGCAGTTTGCAGTATCCGCTCCGGCTCGTCGTGCGAGAATGCTCGCCCACCCAGGAAAGAGGAGGCAACGCATGGGCCTTACGCTCGGCTACAAGGCGTCGGCAGAACAGTTCGGACCGCGCGAACTGCTCGAGTACTCAGTGCTCGCGGAACAGCTCGGTCTCGACTCGGTCGCCGTCTCCGACCATTTCCAGCCGTGGCGGCACCACACGGGTCATGCACCCAACTCGCTCGTCTGGCTCGGTGCGCTCGGGCAGGCCACGGAGAGGGTTGTGCTCGCGACGAGCGTTCTGACCCCCACGTTCAGGCTGCACCCGTCGATCGTCGCCCAGGCGTTCGGGACGCTGGGCGCCCTGTTCCCTGGACGGGTGATCCTCGGAGTCGGCACAGGCGAGGCGATGAACGAGACTCCGGCCACGAGCCTGGAGTGGCCAGGTGCGAAAGAGCGACGGCTCAGGCTGGCCGAGTCCGTCGAGTTGATGCGGCGCCTGTGGACCGAGGAGCGCGTGTCGTTCGACGGTGAGTACTACAAGACGGACCGCGCCACGATCTATGACCGGCCTGACGAGCCCATTCCGATCTACATCGCAGCCTGGGCCCCACTGGCGACGAAGTTCGCTGGAAGCGCCGGGGACGGGTTCATCTGTACGAGTGGGAAGGATCCGGATCTCTACCGCGAGCGTGTCGCAAACCTCGAGGAGGGCGCAGGCAGCGCTGGTCGAGACGCGAGCGCGATCGAGCGGATGATCGAGATCAAGGTCAGCTACGACGCTGACGTCGACTACGCGCGGGACGCCTGCAGGTGGTGGGCGGCCCTGTCGCTCTCGGCCGAGGAGAAGTCAGGTGTTGAAGATCCCGTCGAGATGGAGCGCCTCGCCGATGCGGCCGCTGATCGAGCGCACTCGCGCTTCATTGTCTCCTCGGATGCCGCCGATGTGGTCGAACAGATCGCGACGTACGTCGAGCTCGGATTCACCCACCTGATCTTCCACGCGCCCGGAGAGGATCAGCGCCGATTCCTCACGCAGTTCTGCTCCGATGTGCTGCCGGCTCTTCGCGACAGGTGGTAGAGGGGACTGTTCCGGGAAGCGCCTCATCCGGCCGGTCGGAGACGCCCGGGGTGCGCATCGACCCGCTCCGCGGTCTGCCGGCCATCGACCCGGGTGATGACCTCGCCGAGCTGCTGGCCGCAGCGATTGAACAGGCAGGCGGTCTCGCCGTCGGCGATGTCGTCGTCGTCGCGCAGAAGGTCGTGTCGAAAGCCGAAGGTCGCGTTGCAACCGCCAGGACCCAGGTCGAACTCGAGGCGCTCATTCGCGCCGAGGCGCGTCGCGTACGTCGCCGTCGCGGAGATCTGTTCATCGTCGAGACACATCACGGATTCGTGTGCGCGACCGCCGGCATAGATCACTCGAACACGTCAGCTGCTGGCACCGTGATCCTGTTGCCGGAGGATCCTGATCGCTCAGCGGCCGGCGTCAGTGCGCGACTCGGTGATCGTTTCGGCATTGTCGATCCGCCCGTGATCATCTCGGACTCGTTCGGGCGCGCCTGGCGCGATGGCACGGTCGACGTAGCGATCGGTGTGGCCGGACTCGAGCCGCTCGCCGATCTTCGCGGCACGCTCGATTGGTCGGGGATGGAGCTCGAGTCCACGCAGGTCGCAGTGGCGGACGAGCTCGCCGCGGCTGCCCATCTCGTCATGGGTAAGGCCGATGGCGTGCCGGCCGCCGTCGTGCGCGGCTCCGGCGTCGCCCTTGGCGAGGGGCGCGCAACGGAACTCGTGATGCCTGCCGAGCGAGATCTGTTCCCGTAACGGCTCACCCGTCGTCGCCGGAGTGAAGACGCGCCTCGTCTACGGCCAGGCGCGCGAGCCGGCGTTGAGGTCGTAGCGTCCGCCTGTGCGGCAGGAATGCGACCGGTAGGTCGTCGAGAGGTGCGGGTAGATCTGGGTCGCGTAGTACACGGCGATCGCGCGACCGAGACGGCTCGAAACACCTAGCCGCGTCGCCACGAGCTCGTCCGTTTGCATCGCGTAGCACTCCGTAATGCGCTCATCCTTGACGCCTGCGAGGTGCCACGACTCGTGAGAAAGCGCATGGACTGCGGTGACCCTGCTCACGATCTCCTTCGGGCAGTCGGTCGCCGACGTAAGGCACTCGTAACGACTGTCGAGTTCGGTGTCTGGGAAGCTGCCCAGTCGCTTGCAGATGTCTCGCTTGAGCTCCGCAGTGTCGCCGGGTTCGCCGCTCGGGTTGAACTCGACCTCACCTTCACGGTTGGTGACATCGATCGCATGGCTGATCACGCCCTGGCATTCGATCGCAACGGGACGGCCCGCGATCTGTGACGCGATCGCTCCGAGGTCCTCCTCAGTCTTCACCAGCTCTGGGCGGAGGACAAGAAAGTAGGCGGCGACACCGGCGGCTACGCCGATCAGCAGAAGGTACCGAAGCACGTACGTTCTGAGATCGGCCGGGTCGCCGCTGATCTTGAGGGGTTCCCGCCCCTGGTGTCGCTCTAGCCTGTTGCGCTCGCGACCGCCGGCGGGCTCGACTAGGGTACGTGCCCGTGAAACTCGCGAGCGTCGACGGACGAGCCACGCTTGTCGATGGGGGCCGCCTCGTGGATGTCGCGCAGGCGAGCGGGGGGACGTTGTCTGCTGACCCGATGGACCATCTCGGGTCGCTCGCCGACCTCGAATCGCTTGACGTGCCGTCCGACGCGCCGTCCGCCGACGGAGCGCGCTTCGATGCACCCGTTCCGCGGCCGTCGAAGGTCCTCGGGATCGGACTTAACTACCGCCGCCACGCCGAGGAGACAGGGTTGCCAGTTCCCGACGAGCCGGTGGTGTTCGCAAAGCTTCCGAACTCGATTTGCGGGCCGAACGACCCGATCATCGTGCCCGCCGCTACGAAGCAGATCGACTGGGAGGCCGAGCTCGTCGTCGTGATCGGCCGGTCCGGAACGCACATCACGGCCGCCGACGCGTGGGGCCACGTCGCCGGCTTCGCTTGCGGACAGGACGTGTCAGATCGCGAAGAGCAGTTCCGCGGCGTCAAGCAGTTCACGGTCGGCAAGTCATACGATTCGTTCGCTCCGCTCTGCCCGTACGTGGTGACGCTCGACGAGCTGGATGATCCGAATGACCTCCGAATCGCCTGCACGATCGACGGCGAGATCGTCCAGGACTCACGGACAAGCGATTTCATCTTCTCGATTCCGGAGATCATCGAGTGGCTGACGCGGTACGCCACGCTCGAGGTAGGGGATCTCATTTACACGGGCACGCCGAGCGGCGTCGGCAT
>JAUVPB010000172.1 GCA_030598925.1 Actinomycetes bacterium | reverse complement strand
GCTGGTCAGCGCCGGCCGGAACAACCCATGCTCGACGATTCCGGGCGTGCCGTCGAGCCGCCGCGCAAGCTCGCCGGGATCGCCGATCGGCCCCAGGTAGTCAGCGATCACGTTTCCGTCCGGGCTGGTGTCGCCGCCGCGGCGCTTGGTGTCACCGAGCAGCCGAAGGGTCGCAGCCGCGCCGAATCCGAGTACCTCGATCGGAACGGGCGGGCTCAACTCGTCAACGCACTTGTCAGCTGCAACGATCAGGATGAATCGCTCGGCTGCGGCCGCTACCACCTTCTCACGAGTGTGCGCAGCGCCACCACCTTTGATCGCCCAGCCATCCGGAGCCACTTGATCGGCGCCATCGACCGCGACATCCAGCCGCTCAAGACTCTCGAAGAGCCCGACCCGAAAGCCGAGATCGGTCGCAGCTTCGGCGGTACCGACGGAGGTCGCGACGCAGATCAACTCACGGAGCCCTCGCTGCGCAAGCGCCGGCAGGAAGAAGCCAACGGTCGAGCCCGCCCAAGGCCAACGCGCATGCCATGCTCGACCAGCTCGGCCGCTGCTTCGGCGACGAGCCTCTTTTCCGTCCCGTACGTGTCGTCTCGCGTCAACTCGATCCGCGATCCTGACCAGACGGCAGGACGTTAACGTCAACGGGCGGCGCCCGATGACCCATCCGTCCGCGTGCTCGACACGCGCGGCCCGGCGTTGCGCGGGCGGCGTTCCGCGAAACCCACGTTGCTGGGCCGACGCTACAGTGCGCGACGTGGCCGTGACTCGCGCGCTCCTCGAAGCCCGATTGAGCGATCCGCGCGACCACACGCCGAGAGGAAATGGCGGATGAGCGACGATCGACGGGGTCGCGTCTACGCCGTAGGCCCCGGCAGGGAACGTCTCGGCGTCGCCGACAAAGACCTACTGGCCGAGTGTGACCCGGAGTTCATCGACACCGATCCGTGGCGCGCGCTCCGCATTCTGGGCGAGTTCGTCGACGGCTTCGACACGCTGGCGCGTGTCGGCGATGCGGTTGCCGTGTTTGGCTCGGCCCGCCTCGCGCCGGGAAACGACTACTACGACGCGGCAGTCGAGCTCGGTCGCGAGTTCGCGAACCGCGACCTCGCCGTCATCACGGGCGGCGGTCCGGGAATCATGGAAGCGGCCAATAGGGGAGCCTCAGAGGCCGGCGGTCTCTCGATCGGCTGCAGCATCGAGCTTCCGCACGAGCAGGGAACGAACGAGTTCGTCAACCTCTCGGTCGACTTCCGATACTTCTTCGTGCGCAAGACGATGTTTGTGAAGTACTCGAAGGCCTTCGTCGTGTTCCCGGGCGGCTTCGGCACGTTCGACGAGCTGTTCGAAGCGCTCACTCTGATTCAAACGCAGAAGATCGAGCGGTTCCCCGTCGTCCTGTTCGGAACCGCGTACTGGGGGGGTCTGATCGAGTGGCTCCGAACGACTCCCGTCGCGGAGGGCTCGCTGGACGAGGAGGAGCTCACGCTCTTCGACCTCACCGACGACCCGGTCGAGGCCTGCGAGCTCGTGATCAAAGGCGCCGGATGAGTGCCGCGTTCTCAAGCTCGGGGCCGCAGCCCCGAACCCGCGTGCCCGATCCCGCGGCACGCACTACGCTGCCGGGCACATGAACCACGCCGACACGATCAACGCGTTCTTCCGTCTATTCGACGATGAGGACGTCGACGCACTGCTCGAGCTTTTCGCCGACGACTGCTCGTTCAGCATGATTCTGTACGAGCGCGATATTCGTGGGAAGACCGAGCTCCGAGCCTTTTTCGAGGAGCACATCTCGAACTGGAGCGAGCATCGGGAGTGGGCGACGTCGATCGTCGTCGACGGCGATGCGGCGGCCTCCGAGCTGCACTTCGAGGGCATTCTCAAGAACGGTCGCAAGATCGTGATGGACAATCTCAACGTCTGGGACTTTGCAGGCGAGAAGATCGAGCGGATTCGCGTCTACGCGGACACCGCGCCCTTCCGTGACGGGATCGATGTAGCGTGAGCACCGATAGCGACCATTCAAAGGTGATTCATCGCTACTTCCTCGCCGTCGACGAGGAGCGGCTCGACGACATCGTCGACTGCTTCTGCGAGGACGCGACGTTCGACTTCCCGCTGGCCGAGCGGCCCGTGAGGGGTCACGAGGAGCTGCGCTCGTTCTTCTCGGCGCACACCGGGCGCTTCTCCGATCATGTCGATCGGGTGACACGCGTGCTCGTCGACGGGGACGCCGGTATCTCGGAGCTCGTCTTCGACGCCACGACCACAGACGGCCGGGTCGTCCACCTCGAGAACTGCAACGTCTACCGTTTTCGCGACGGGAAGTTCGCCGCCGTCAACGTCTACGGCGATTCGGTCACGATCCGCCACCAGTTCGGCCTCGACTAACGACACTACGCGCAACGCTCGACCAGCGTCTACCTGACGACCCGCGCAGCGTCGGCAGCCGGCGGGCTATGGCTCGCTCGTTACGATGCCTGCACGCCTCCCGCGAGGTCGAGGATCCTCTATGAGCGCTGACACCACCCGCACCCGCCTGTCCGCCATCGCCGCCGAGCGCATCCTCGTCATCGACGGTGCGATGGGCACCATGGTCCAGGCGAAAGAGCTAGACGAGGCCGGATTTCGCGGCGAGCGCTTCGCTGACCATTCGCACGACCTGCAGGGCGATGCCGACGTCCTCTGCCTGACGCGCCGGGAGGTGATCACGAGCATCCACGACGCTTTCCTCGGCGCCGGCGCCGACGTGGTGACGACCAACACGTTCAACGCGACGGTGATCGCGCAGGCCGACTACGGGCTGGAGGAACACGTCACAGAGATCAACCGCGCCGCCGGTGAGATCGCCAAGGAGGCTTGTGCGCGCTGGACGGCGCAGACGCCTCAGAAGCCCCGCTTCGCCGCGGGCTCGCTCGGACCGATGAACAAGTCGCTCTCGCTGTCGCCAGACGTCAACGATCCGGCGACCCGTAGCGTGACCTTCGACGAGGTCTACGGCGCGTACCGGGAGCAAGCGAACGGGCTCCTCGACGGCGGAGTCGACATTCTGCTGGTGGAGACCATCTTCGACACACTGAACGGCAAGGCAGCGCTGATGGCGTGCAGAGACGTGCTGAGCGAGCGGGATCTCGACGACTCGGTGCCGCTGATGCTCTCGGTCACAGTGGTGGACCGGAGCGGGCGTAACCTCTCGGGACAGACTGTCGACGCGTTCTGGACCTCCGTGTCCCACGCCGACCCGTGGGCGGTGGGCATCAACTGCTCGCTGGGAGCGACCGAGATCCGCAGCTACCTCGCGGAGCTCGCCGATGTCGCCACCACCCTCGTCTGCTGCTATCCGAATGCCGGCCTGCCCAACGAGTTCGGCGGGTACGACGAGACGGCCGAGACGACGAGCGCGCTGCTAGGTGCGTTCGCCGAGGACGGGCTCGTGAATATCGTCGGAGGCTGCTGCGGTACGACGCCGGCCCACATCGAGGCGATCACGTCGGCCGTCGCAGGCACAGCGCCGCGAGACGTGCCCGACGCCGGCACGCGCATGCCGACGTTCTCGGGCCTCGAGACGTTCACGATCACACCCGACTCGAACTTCGTGATGGTCGGCGAGCGAACCAACGTGACCGGATCGAAGCGGTTCGCGGAGCTGATCAAGAACGACGACTATCAGACTGCCCTCGACGTGGCCCTCGAGCAGGTGAGAGGAGGCGCCAACGTCCTCGATGTGAACATGGACGAGGGCATGCTCGACTCCGAAGCCGCGATGACCCGGTTTCTCAACCTGATCGCATCCGAGCCCGAGATCGCACGGCTCCCGATCATGGTCGACAGCTCGAAGTGGTCGGTCATCGATGCCGGCTTGAAGTGCTTGCAGGGAAAGGGAATTGTCAACTCGATCTCCCTCAAGGAGGGCGAGGACGAGTTCCTGGAGCACGCGCGCCAGATCCGGCGCTACGGGGCGGCCGCGGTCGTGATGGCGTTCGACGAGGAAGGTCAGGCAGACACGGTCGCACGCAAGCTAGCGATCTGCGAACGGGCCTACGAGCTGCTGACTGAGCAGGCCGGGTTTGCGCCCACGGACATCATCTTCGACCCCAACGTCCTCGCCGTCGCGACCGGGATCGAGGAGCACAACGAGTTCGCGAAGGCGTTCATCGAGGCCGCAACGCTGATCAAGGAACGCTGCCCCGGCGCGCTCGTCTCCGGTGGCATCTCGAATCTCTCGTTCTCGTTCCGCGGCAACGATGTCGTGCGTGAGGCGATCCACGCCGCGTTCCTCTTCCACGCCATCCACGCGGGACTCGACATGGGCATCGTCAACGCCGGACAGCTGACGACGTACGAGGACATCGACGAGCAGCTGCTCGAGCACGTCGAGGACATCATCTTCAACCGTCGGAGCGACGCGACAGAGCGTCTCGTCGAGCTCGCCGAAACTGTCCGGGGCGAAGCAACCCAGCGTGCGCACGACCTCTCGTGGCGGGAAGGCACCGTCCAGGAGAGGCTGGCGCACGCGGTGATCCACGGAACGGTCGACTTCATCGAGGACGACGCCGAGGAGGCCCGCCTTGGCTATGAGCGCCCGCTGCAGGTGATCGAGGGCCCGCTGATGGACGGCATGCGGGTCGTTGGCGACCTGTTCGGAGACGGGAAGATGTTCCTGCCCCAGGTGGTCAAGAGCGCGCGAGCGATGAAGCGTGCAGTCGCGCATCTGGAGCCCTTCATGGAGGCCGAGAAGGAAGGCAGCGAGGTGCGGGGGAAGGTCGTGCTCGCAACCGTCAAGGGCGACGTGCACGACATCGGGAAGAACATCGTCGGCGTCGTGCTCGGGTGCAACAACTACGACGTCATCGACCTCGGCGTCATGGTCACCGCTGAAGCGATTCTCACGACCGCCATCGAGGAGAGCTGCGACCTCGTCGGGGTCTCGGGCCTGATCACGCCGTCACTCGACCAGATGGTCAATGTCGCCGAGGAGATGACGAGACGGGACTTCGAGCTCCCACTTCTGATTGGCGGCGCGACGACATCTCGACAGCACACGGCCGTCAAGATCGCGCCGGCGTACGCCGGTCCGGTCGTCCACGTCCTCGACGCGTCGCGGGTCGTCGATGTCGTCTCGAGCCTCCAGGACGAGGAGCGTCGCGACGCCTTCATGGTCGAGGTGCGCGAGGAGCAGAACCGAGCGCGGGCGAGTCACGACTCCCGCTCTCGCAAGCAGTTGCTCCCGTACGACGAGGCGCGCGCGAACGGCCTCGTGCTCGACTGGGACAATGCCGCGCTCGACACTCCGGCGTTCCTCGGCGCGAAGACGGTCGAAGCCGATCTCGAGACGCTGGCGCGTTACATCGACTGGACGTTCTTCTTCTCGGCCTGGGAGTTGAAGGGCAAGTTCCCGCGCATCCTCGATGACCCGGCGGTTGGCCCAGCAGCCCGTGAGCTGTTCGAGCACGGGCAGGCGCTGCTCGCGCGAATCGTTGACGAGAAGCTCCTCGAGGCCCGCGGCGCGTACGGCTTCTGGCCGGCGGCCGCTGACGGTGACGACGTCCTCTTCTACGCGGACGAGCAGCGCATCGAGACCGTCGCGCGCTTCTCCTTCCTCCGCCAGCAGACCCAACACGTCGACGAGCGCCCGAATCTCTCACTCGCAGATTTCGTGGCTCCGGCCGGTGGGCGAGCACACGACTACGCCGGGGCGTACGCCGTCACCGCCGGGATCGGCGCGGACGAACTCGCTGCGAGCTACGAAGCGCAGCACGACGACTACCACGCGATCATGACCAAGGCGCTGGCCGACCGTCTCGCAGAAGCCTTCGCCGAGTACCTCCACGAGGTCGCACGCGCCGACTGGGGTTACGAGCCCAGAGGGCGCTGGACACCGGAGGAGCTGATCAGTGAACCCTACCGCGGCATCCGCCCCGCCTTCGGGTATCCGGCGTGCCCCGACCACGTCCAGAAGCGGGACCTCTTCCGGCTGCTCGATGCCGACGCGCTCGGGCTTAGGCTCACCGAGTCGTGCGCGATGACACCGGCGGCTAGCGTCAGCGGCCTCTACTTCGGCAACGAGGCGACGCGCTACTTCGGTGTCGGGCGG
>JAUVPB010000292.1 GCA_030598925.1 Actinomycetes bacterium | reverse complement strand
GCTGGCTCGGCTTGCCGGTCGACTTCGACGCGTACTTCTCACGGGCGCTCGTCGAGTCCGCCGACCTGCTCGTGACCGATGACGTCGGCCAGTTCGAGGCCTATCGAGGACACGGTCACTTCCAATGCTGGCCCGAGCCGACTCTCAGCGTCGGGGCCGCCCTCGAGCAGGAAGCGACACGCGACCGTGTCGTCTGCTGCAACCTCGGCGTCGGAGCCCTCGACGCCGCCTTCGGAAAGGCCGTGCTCGAACGGGCCCGAGCCGCGGGAGCCGGTACGGTGCTCAGCCGCTAGGCGTGCCAGGCAAAGCTGCGCGAGCCGCGGGAGCATGGCGCGCGAAACGCCTAGACAGCGTCCAGCGCCCGTTCGAGGTCGGCGATGAGGTCGTCGACGGCCTCGATCCCGACCGAAAGCCGCACGAGAGCATCGTCGACCTCTAGCGGCGAGCCCGCTGTTGAAGCGTGGGTCATAGCGGCCGGGTGCTCGATCAGCGACTCAACGGCACCGAGCGACTCGGCAAGCGTGAAGAGTCGGGTCTTCGTCACGAGCCCGAAGGCAGCGTCCTTCCCGCCAGCCGCCAGGAACGAGACCATCCCGCCGAACGCTCGCATCTGACGCTCTGCGATCGCGTGTGTCGGATGCTCCGGCAGCCCCGGATAGAAGACGGTCGAGACCGCATCGTGCGCCTCGAGCATCGCCACGATCGCCGACGCGTTCTCGCAATGGCGATCCATGCGTACTGCCAGCGTCTTGAGACCTCGAAGCGTGAGAAAGCAGTCCTGCGGTCCGGGTACGGCACCGGCCGAGTTCTGCACGAAGGCCAGGCGCTCTCCGAACGCGCTGTCGTTGACGGCGACGAGGCCACCGACGACGTCGGAGTGCCCGCCGAGGTACTTCGTGGTCGAGTGCACGACCACATCCGCGCCGAGAGCCAGTGGCTGCTGCAGGTACGGCGTCGCGAAGGTGTTATCGACGACGCAGAGGGCGCCGTTCGCGTGGGCGAGCTCCGCGACCGTCGCGATATCCACGACGCGTAGTCCAGGATTGGTCGGCGTCTCGAGCCAGACGAGCTTGGCGCCGGCGGGCCAATCGCTCTCGAGCCTGTCGACGTCGGTCAGATCTCGTGCGGCCCAGTTGACTCCGGCCGGCTCGTAGACGCCCGAGACCAGACGGTACGTGCCGCCGTACGCATCATCGCCGAGCACGATGGTGTCGCCTGGCGAGAGCTGGCGCAGCACAGCATCGGCAGCGGCCATACCGCTCGCGAACGCGTAACCGTGCGCTGCTCCTTCCAGCGAGGCGACGCAGTCCTCCAGCGCGGTGCGGGTCGGGTTGGCCGTGCGCGAGTAGTCGTAGCCCTTGTGCTCGCCGACACCCGTCTGTGCATAGGTCGAGACCTGGTAGATCGGCGTCGTGACAGCGCCCGTCGTCGGATCGGGATGCTGCCCCGCGTGAATGGCGCGCGTCTCGAACGCGAGATCCTCGCCGCGGTCCGTGTAGTCGATCTCGCTCATGTGAGCTTGTCTACCTGATCTGGCGAGAGGAAGGTGAGGACATCGGTGCGGGCGAGCACGGTGCGCGGGCGCCCGCCGTCGAGCACGAGCAGCGCCGGGGCGGTGTCGAGCAGCTCCACCGCGAGCTCGACCGCCTGCCCGCTACCGATCGTCTTGAGTGGCGGGCTCATAACGGTCTCGACTGGCTCGTCGAGCACGCCGGCACTGTCGAAGAGGCGCTCCATCAGCCGGAGCTCGTCGATCGATCCCATCACCTCGGCGGCGGCGAGCGGCATCTCGTTCTTGGCGACAGGCATCTGGCTGAGACCATGCTCACGGAGCAGTCTGATGGCGTCCCGAACCGTGTCGGTCGGCCGCGCGTAGACCAGGGGAGGGATCACGCCCGGCTTCGCGTCGAGCAGGTCCGCAACGGTGATGCCGTCGTGCTTCGTGAAGCCGTACTCATCGAGCCACGCATCGTTGAAGACCTTCGACAGGTACAGCTGGCCCGAGTCGGGGATGAGCACGACGACGAGATCTTCGGGCCCGCACTCGCGAGCCAGCTCGAGCGCCGCCACAACGGCCGTCCCGCACGACCCGCCGATGAGCAGTCCCTCCTGCTCTGTGACGCGGCGCGCCATCATGAACGAATCACGATCGCTGACCGGAATCACGCGGTCGATGATCGACGCGTCGTAGGTCTCTGGCCAGAAGTCCTCTCCGACCCCCTCGACGAGGTATGGCCGGCCGGAGCCACCGGAATAGACGGAGCCTTCGGGATCGGCGGCGACGACCTGGATGTCCGGGTTCTTCGACTTCAGGTAGCGGCCGACCCCGCTGATCGTGCCGCCCGTTCCAGCACCCGCGACGAAGTGCGTGATCTTCCCGTCGGTCTGCTCCCAGATCTCGGGCCCTGTCGTCGCCTCGTGCGAGGCCGGGTTATCGGGGTTGGCGTACTGGTTCGGTGAGTATGCGTTCGGCGTCTCGCGCTTGAGTCGCTCGGCAGTCGAGTAATAGGACTCGGGGTCCTCGGGTGGCACGGCGACTGGGCAGACGACGACCTTGGCGCCATAGGCGCGCAGGAGCTGGATCTTCTCGTCAGCAACCTTGTCCGTCATGACAAAGATGCACCGGTAGCCACGCTGCGCCGCCACGATCGCGAGACCCACCCCCGTGTTGCCCGACGTCGGCTCGATGATGGTCCCGCCGGGTTTCAGCTCCCCACTGCGCTCGGCGGCCTCGATCATCGCCAGGGCTGGACGATCCTTGACGCTACCGCCCGGGTTCGTGGTCTCGAGCTTCGCGACGACGGGGCACGGCAGATCTGCCCCAACCTGCCGGAGGCGAACGAGCGGAGTCCCGCCGATCAGGTCAAGAACCGAATCAGCGATCTCCATGAACTGGGCTCCTCATCGTTGGTGGCGTGCCCACCAGCAAGCACCGTACCGACCGCATTCCACCTGAGCGAGCCCGTGCCGGCGGGTTGCTAGTATCAGTTGCCACTAGTCGGTCTTCGCGGCGGAGGGAGGCACGGATGGCGATCGGGGACGTGATGAATGTCCGCTTGGTGT
>JAUVPB010000070.1 GCA_030598925.1 Actinomycetes bacterium | reverse complement strand
CGTCGCCAACCTGCGCGCGGATGCGCGCCACCTCCTCCTCGATGACCGCGGCGGCCGTCCACTCAGCGGGAGCACCGACAACGTCGTAGAGGAAGTGGCGGAGTACGTCCATGCCGTGGGGCGTATGGACAACCTCGGGGTGGAACTGCACTCCGTAACGGTGCGCATCAGCGTCCTCGAACGCAGCGATTGGCGTGGCCGGCGAGGAAGCGACGACGCGAGCCCCGTCGGGCGCGGCCACGACCGAGTCGCGGTGGCTCATCCAGCACGTCTGCTCGTTCGGCTGGTCGCGAAAGAGCTGGCTCGAGTCGGGAACGACGGTGAGCTCCGCGCGCCCGAACTCGGCTGCGTCTGTCCGGTCGACGGCTCCACCGAGCTCCTGTGCCATCAGTTGCATCCCATAGCAGATGCCCAGCACAGGTACGCCGAGCTCGAACAGTCCCCGGTCGACGCGAGGCGCGTCGTCTGCGTAGACAGATGCGGGGCCACCCGATAGCACGAGTGCTCGGGCGTTGCGAGCCGCGGCCTCCGAGGGCTTGATCGCGCCGGAGACGAGCTCCGAGTAGACGCCGCACTCGCGAATCCGCCGCGCAATGAGCTGAGCGTACTGACCGCCCAGATCGAGAACGAGAACGGGCGCGTCCTCATGCAGCGGCCCTGACGCCAAGGCCGCGTCCGTAACGTGCTCGCGCGCCTCGACGGCCGCCTCCGCCGCTTCCGTCACTGCTTCACCGGTCGCTAGCTCGAAATGCGGTAGTTCGGCGATTCCTTGGTGATCGCGACGTGGTGCGGATGGCTCTCACGAAGGCCAGCCGCGCTCACCCGGCAGAACCGCGAGTTGTCCCGTAGCTCATCGAGTGTCGACGCCCCGCAGTACCCCATCGCTTGGCGCACACCACCAACAAGTTGGTAGACGATGTTGTGGAGCGCGCCCTTGTAGCTGACGCGACCCTCGATCCCCTCGGGAACGAGCTTGGCGACATCGTCACGGTCGGCCTGGAAGTAGCGGTCCTTCGAGAACGACCGCGCTTTCATGGCCCCGATCGATCCCATCCCTCGGTATTCCTTGAACCGCTCGCCCTGGTAGAGAACGACGTCGCCGGGGCTCTCGTCCGTCCCGGCGAACAGGCTTCCGAGCATCACAGAATTCGCTCCGGCGGCGATTCCCTTGGCGATGTCCCCCGAGTACTGGATCCCGCCATCAGCGATCACCGGGAGTCCGTAGCGCCGCGCCGCCGACGAGCATTCGTGAATCGCTGTTATCTGAGGAACTCCCACGCCGGCGACAACACGTGTGGTGCAGATCGACCCCGGCCCGATACCAACCTTCACTGCATCGACGCCCGCACCCGCCAACGCGTCGACAGCGGCCGCAGTGGCGATGTTCCCGCCCACAACGTCGACGTCCCAGGCGTCCTTGATGCGACGAACCGTGTCGACAACGCCCCGAGAGTGACCGTGGGAGGTGTCGACGATGAGAACGTCCACGTCGTGGGCGACGAGTGCCTCTGCTCGCTCGACCGCGTCCGCGCCGACGCCGACGGCCGCGCCGACCCTCAACCGACCCTGCTCGTCCTTGCTCGCGAGCGGGAAGTCGATGCGCTTCTGAATGTCCTTGACGGTGATCAATCCTCTGAGGTATCCCTCCCCGTCGACAACCGGGAGCTTCTCGATCTTGTGCTGGTGCAGCACCTCGCGCGCTTCGTCGAGCGTCGTACCGACGGGCACCGTCACGAGGTCACTGCTGGTCATGAGGGCGGCGATCGGTAGCGCCGTGTCGGTCTCGAATCGCAGGTCACGGTTGGTCAGGATGCCGACGAGCAAGCCAGATTCGTCCGTGATCGGAACGCCCGAGATGTGGTAGGTCTCCATCAGCGCAAGCGCATCGGCAATCCGGTCTGATGGTCGTAGGGTGACCGGCTCGACGATCATTCCCGACTCGGACCGCTTGACCTTGTCGACCTCGGCTGCCTGCTCTTCGACCGAGAGGTTTCGGTGCAACACGCCGACGCCGCCCTCGCGCGCGAGGGCGATGGCGAGCCGGGCCTCGGTGACGGTGTCCATGGCCGCCGACGAAATGGGAATGGCGACCTCGACGTTCCGTGTGAACTGCGTCCGTGTGATGACCTCGTCGGGCAGTACCGAGGATTCCGCGGGCAGCAGCAGGACGTCGTCGAAGGTCAGCCCTTCAGAGCCGAACCTCTCGTCGAGAGCGACGAGACGCTCAAGCTCTAGGCGGCCGACCTCGACCGTCACCCGGCGATCCGTCCGGCGAGTCGAGCGAAGCGAGACCCGTGTCGCTCACGGTGCTCGGCACGAGACAGGAGCCGAGCAACAGTGCACGCGATCATGGGTCGATCGTACCAGCGACCCCCGACGCTCGGGCGCGACTAGCCGGTGGCTCCGGCCTTGTCCGAGGCGTCGATCTGGATGTCCCCGGCGAGGCGCGACACGTCCTTCAGATCGAACCGACCGGCGCCCGTCTCGAGGACTGAGGCCGCCCCTGTGGCAACGGCCTGGCGGATCGCCTCGTCCGCCTTCTTGTCCTGATATCGAGCGGCCAGATAGCCGGCAAGAAAAGCATCGCCGGCGCCGATCGTCGAGACGGGATCGAGCTGCGGCGCCGTGGCACGGACCTTGACTTCCTCCCGTCCCTCGTGGAGCAACGCGTCGCATCCGTCCTCGCGAGTGATGATCACATCGCGGGCTCCGAGGGCGGCGACCTCGCTGAGTCCGGCATCGAAGTCGGCGCGGCTGTTGAACTCGTGACCGACCAGCTGCTCGGCTTCGCGCTGGTTCGGCGTCACGAGCGTCAGCTCGGGCCGCATGCCCAGGTGCAGCGGCTCTGCGTCGGCATCGAGCACGGTCTCGGCGCCACCGCGAGCGACCTCCCGGATCAACTCGCCGTAGAGCCCGGGCTCGACGCCGCGAGGCAGCGAGCCGCAGAACACCACGTAGCGAGCATTCTGCGAGAGGTATACGAGCTTCTCGCGCAGCACGTCGAGCTCGTGCACGTCGACCTCTGGCCCCCATTCGTTGATCTCGGTTGAAACGCTCGTGGTCGGATCGATCACGGCCGTAGAGGTGCGTGATTCGCCTTGAATTCTCACCAGGTCGTTGAGCAGGCCCTCGGTCGTAAGCCGATCGACGATCTGTAGTCCAGTTCGCCCTCCCGCAAGACCGGTGACAACGACCGGTATCCCGAGCCGGCGCAGAGCTCGCGCAACGTTGATGCCCTTCCCACCCGCGTTCGTGTTGGCGGAGGTCGCACGGTGGCGGCGGCCCGCTTGGAAGTTCGGGACAAGAACCGTGCGGTCGAGCGCCGCGTTGGGGGTGACAGTGACGATCACGGGAGGACTCCCAGAACTCGGCCAAACGCGTCGCTCGCGTGGTCGAGTGCCTGGCGAAGGTACCAGTTCGCGCGATTGGAGACAGTAGCGGCCGAGATCGACTCGGTCGCGATCAGGGGTCGCTCCGCGATCACCTCGTCTCCGTCCATGACCTGCACGCTGCCCAGTTCCTGACCGGCAACGACCGGGAGCGAGACCATGGCCGGCGCAACGACGCGCTCCACGAGGGCCTCGTCCCACTGGACGATGCGAGAGACGGAGCGATCGGCGACGAGGTCTAGTCGGCGGTCGTCATCGAACGGAATCTTGGAGCGCGCGTAGACCGCGCCACCGTGGACGACGTCGACTCGACCGAACTGCTGGAATCCCCAGTCGAGCAGCGCCGCCAGATCAGAGTTCCGCCGCTCACGACTCGGGCCGCCGAGAATCACAGCGTAGAGCTGGACGCCCTCGCGTCGAGCGGACGCTGCTTGACTCCACCCCGCATCGCTCGTATGCCCGGTCTTGACGCCCGTGGCCCCCGCATAGCTACGGAGAAGATCGTTCGTCGTCTCGAAGCCCCGGCCGCCGGGAAGGGCGCCCTCCTGGAGTTGAACAATCCGCCGGAAGTCCTGGTTCTGCATCGCGCGGCGTGCGAGGATCATGACGTCGCTGGCACTCGAGACGTGTCCCTCGACATCGAGACCATCGGGACGCACGAACTGCGTGTCCCGCATGCCGATGGCTTCCGCCTTTCGGTTCATCAGCGTGACGAACCGTTTCACGCCGCCGCGCCTCCCCACGTGATCAGCCAGAGCATTCGCCGCGTCGTTGGCACTCGTGACGAGCATCGCGGTGAGTAGTTGCTCGACGGTCAACCGCTCACCAGGGCGAAGACCGGCAGTCGCCTCACCGATCTGCGCCGCTCGTTCGCTGACCACGACCGTATCCGTGAGCTTCGTGCGATCGAGCACAACGAGCGCCGTCATGATCTTCGTGATGCTCGCGATCGGCAGCGGCTTGCGGGCCGCACGCCGCCAGAGGAGCTCACCGTCAACGCCCTCCGCTACGAGAGCAGCTGCAGCGTTGGGTGCCGGCGGCTCCTCGGCGGCGAACGCAGCGCCGGCTACGAACATCAGGCTCGCGGCGCCTGCAACCACCAACCATCGCGCGGCACGTCGTGCTGCTCGTACAGGGGAAGTCATCGTGGCTCGGCCGCGTCGAGCCGGCAACACTACTGGTTCGCTCGCGGACGGATGCGTACGATCTGCCCGGTCTGAAGCGCGACGGAGTCGACGTCAGGATTGAGCTGCTTGAGCGAGGCCGACGACGTGCAGACGCGCACCGCGATCGACTCGAACGTATCACCGGCCCTGACGCGGTACGTGGCGCGGCGTGGAGGCGTGCACACCGCTGTTTCCTCGTCAACGCTCGCGACCTCGGTCGTGGCCGGAGCCGGCTCGGTCTCTGTCAGTGTCGTCGTCACGACCACGGTCTCGCCGGCGGCGTCCGTCTGCTCGAACGTTGCGACACGACCTGCCGCATCCTCGTCGAAGGACTCTCGCACGATCAGAACGAGCAGCGTCGCAGCCGCGAAAAAAGCAATGGGCGCGAGTAGCCGCGCCATCCAGAACCGAAGGCTGCGCTCCTGCATCGTCTACCAGCCCGACGCCTTCCAGACTGACGCGCGCAGCCTGGCCGCTGCCTGGCCGATGGCACTACGCCAGTCGTCGTCCGTCTCGTCGCGATACGCGTAGATGATCGACCGAGCTACAGGGACGAGCACGCTCGCCGGTCCGCTGGTAAACGCGCTACGGAGATCACCTGGCTCAGCGCCCTGCGCGCCGATGCCCGGCATCAGCAGAATCGAGCGCGGCAGCACGCGCCGGGCGTCGGCGATCGCGTGTGGGTGCGTAGCGCCTATCACCGCTCCAACGCTCGACAGGCCTTGTTCCCCGACAACTGTTTCACCCCAATGATCAACAAGCTCACCAACATGCTGCCAGAGAGGTCTACCGTCCGAAAGGGCAAGGTCCTGCAAATCGGTACTTCCCCGGTTCGACGTCTTGACGAGGCAGAAGATCCCGGTGCCAGCCCGCCGGCACGCCGCGACGAAGGGCTCGACCGCGTCTCCACCAAGGTAGGGGTTGACTGTGAGCGCATCACCTAACGGCGGTAGAGGCCCGCGTTCCTCTAGATAAGCGGACGCGTACGCGCGGGCCGTAGAGCCGATGTCGCCGCGTTTTCCGTCGATAATCACGAGCAGCTCGGCGCTTCGCGCGTAGTCGACAACCTGCTCGAGTGCGTGGAGACCGGCCGAGCCGAGAGCCTCGAAGAACGCGAGTTGGGGCTTGACAGCGACCACGTGCGGCGCGACTAGGTCGACGACGGAACAGCAGAAACGCTCGTAGGCGAGTGCGGCTGTCGCCGGACCGAGATGTGCATCGCCGCGGAGCTCCACGGGCAGCAACTCGATACGCGGATCGAGCCCCACCACAAGCTGGCTTTGCTTGTCTGCGACCGCGCTTGCGACGCGATCGCCGAAGTGCGACGCAGTCTCGCTGTCTGACCGGGCAGTCACCTAGCTGAGGGCAGCCCGAAGACGACGCCGTCGACGGCCGCCCCCGTCTCTCGCTGAGATGTCTTGACGCAGCGCGACTGGCTTCCTGAACTCCGCCTTCGTCACCTCAGATCTCCTCTCGTAGTTGGGGCCTGGCTGCCCGCACCGAATCTAGCACCGTAGCCGGCCCACTCCTGCGGCTCTCGGCCGTGGTCGGTCGATCCTGCACCGGAGCCGCCAGCGGCTAGGCGTCGCGGATCTCGCCGATCGTGAAGAGCGGCGTCAGCCTGACGCCCGCCTCCTCGAACGCTGGCGCGGCGCCCTCCTGACGATCGACGACACAGACGGCGCGATCGCACGTAAGCCCCGCCTCGCGCAGGACCGCCACGGCCTCGAGGGCGGCGCCGCCCGTCGTTACCACGTCTTCGAGCAGACAGACGGTTTCACCTTCGATGAAGATCCCTTCCAGTCGGTTGGCGGTGCCGTAGTCCTTCGCCTCGCCACGGACGATCAGAAACGGCAGACCCCCGGCCAGCGACGCCGCCGTGACAAGCGGAACCGCTCCGAGCTCAGGACCTGCGAGGCGCGTTGCCCCAGGTGCAGCCTCGGCTGCAGCGGTTGCGAGCGCCTGCCCCAGCGGAGCAAGCACGTCGGGCCTTGTCGCAAAGCGGTACTTGTCGAGGTAGAACGACGAGCGCTTGCCGGATCGGAGCACGAAGTCGCCTTCGAGGTACGCCACATCTCGAAGACCACGTGCGAGCTCAGAGCGCTTCAAGCCTCGCTCTGCTTGGCCGCGCTGACGACGTCGGCTGCAAGGGGGAACAACCCGGCGCCCTCTGCGGACTCGGGCTCGAGCGAGATCATCGAGCCGTCCGCGTAGTAGAGGTCAGCGCGCTCAGGGCTGCGCCGTCGCCTGCGCCAGAACAGCACCGCGGACCCGACCGCCACCAGCGCGAGAAGGAAACGACCCTTGCTCACGAAGACGTCTCACCGCCTTCCTCGTTGGTGCCTTCCCAAGCCATCGGCTTGGGAACGAGCTCATCGGCGTCTCCCGCGAGGCGGCGAAGCGTGCTCTTCAAATCGTAGAAGACGAGGCCCGCCGTGGGATGAGGAACCGTGACGCAGCCGATGGCGTGATCAGCGTCCTGTGCGACGAAGACACACTCCTCCTGGAGCGTGACCTGAAGTTGCAGAAGATCCTGGTCGGTCGGGCTGCCGATCGCGTTCGCCGTGCTCGCCAGACGATGCACGCTCGCGCCGAGAGCGATTGCATCGTCGTCAGTCATCGTGCTGGCCATGAGCTCGCCTTCACGCGTCACGATCGCGGCGACCTCAACCTGCCCCGAGACCTCAAGGAGGTCGGTCAGCACCGCCTGCGCATCCACGAGGCCCACGCTAGCACGCGGTCACCGGGGCCTGCGTGTCGACGCCCCCCCTTCACACGACGAGGGATTCGGATCAGTCGTCCGGATACCAGAGATTCAGAAGCTTCAGCACCTGCGCAGCTGCCTGTGCCCGATGGCTGTGCCGCCCCTTCCACGTTGCTCCGAGGTCGGCGACCGTGCGCGTTTCTCCATCGGGGACGAAGATCGGGTCGTACCCGAACCCGCCCTCGCCGGACACCGCGCCGGCGATGTGGCCGGACACAGCTCCGGACGCGTGGCATTCGTCGCCCGTCGGTGAGACGCAGCCGACCTCGCACGTGAACTGAGCCCGCCGCTCGGACGCGTTGCCTAACTGGGCGAGTAGCTTGGCGAGGTTCTCGGCATCGCTCGCGCCAGGGCTCGCAAAGCGTGCGGAGCGGATGCCCGGCGCGCCGCCGAGCGCGTCGACCTCGAGCCCGGAGTCTTCTCCCATCACCCAGAGGCCCGGTGGCGCGAGGAGCGCTCCGTAGCGGGCCTTCGAGATCGCGTTCTCCGAGAACGTCGACCCCGACTCCGGTGGAGCTTGGCTCATGTCGAGCGTTGCGACGTCCCAGCCCGGCAAAAGGTCTTGCCATTCGCGCGCCTTGTGCGGGTTGCCCGAAGCGAGGGCAACCCGTCTTTCGCTAGGCGGCGCCACCATCCAAGCCGGCCGGTGTCACGGCGCGACGCTGCGCAACGAGGATCTCATCAATTCCCGAGCTGGCGAGATCGAGCAGCTGGTCCAACTGGGAGCGCTCAAAGGGGTCGCCCTCGGCGGTCGATTGCACCTCGATCAGCCGGCCGTCCTCGGTCATCACGACGTTCATGTCGACCTGTGCGCCCGCGTCTTCCGTGTACTCGAGATCGAGCAGCGCTTCCCCGTCGACGAGGCCGACCGAGACAGCGGCGATGCCGGTTGCTGGTGGCGGCAGGCCGCGCCGGGCGGCCGCGTGTGCGAGCGCAACCCACGCGCCCGAGATGGCGGCAGTGCGCGTGCCGCCGTCCGCCTGGACTACGTCGCAGTCGAGCCAGATGGTGCGCTCGCCGAGCTTGCCGAGGTCGTACGCGGCGCGTAGCGAGCGACCGATCAAGCGCTGGATCTCGACCGTACGGCCCCGCTGAGAGCCGGAGCTGGCCTCACGCCGGGTGCGACGCCCAGTCGACGCTGGAAGCATGCCGTACTCGGCCGTCAACCAACCACCGCCGCGCCCCGTAAGCCACGGCGGCACGCCATCATCGACCGAAGCCGTGCAGAGCACACGCGTTTTGCCGAACGAGATCAGGGCGGATCCGTCGGCCTGCTCAAGAAAACCGGGCTCGATCTCGAGCGGACGAAGCTCTGAAACGCCTCGTCCTTCACGCATTGACAGTCGCCGCCACGCTTACGCCCCGGGGACACGTCCGCTGGCAGGCCGGGGTCGGAGGAAGACTCACGGCGCGGAATACTAGGGCCCGGCCTCCCGGTCGCCGTCTAACGTGTTGGCGTGCTGCAGATCGACAACCCGGACGGCGCGTTTCAGATCCTCGAGCGCTATCTGCGCGACCATGGCTTCTTCGAACCGGACGCAGACCCGTCGCTCAGAGGGCACATCTACCTTGGCTACGGTCTGTCGGCACCTCTGCGCCGGCACGGCGCCGAGCTGCCCGAGGAGCCTTGTCCGCTCCCGCTGGCCGCATGCTCCATTCGGGCGGTGCGCGACGAGCTGCCCGTCCCCGGCTCATTCTCCGTCGGCTCCTGGTCGACAACCTGGCTCCGCCACGAGTACCGAAACGCGATCGAGCGCGCGCAGTTGGCGATCGGTCGGGGAGACGTCTACCAGGTCAATCTCGTACAGCACTTGAGCGCCCCGTTCTCAGGCGATGCTCGCGGGCTCGAGTCCGCGCTCGCCGGTCTCCGACCACTTGAGCCTCGGGCACTTGTCGGCGAGGGCTGGGCGATCGTCTCGGCCTCGCCCGAGCTGTTTCTCGCGCGGCGCGACAACCTGATCTGGACGATGCCGATCAAGGGTACGCGGAGCCTCGACAGCGGCGGGCAACTGACGACCTCCCTCAAGGACCGGGCGGAGCACGTGATGATCGTTGACCTCGAGCGAAACGACCTAGCCCGCGTGTGCGCTGCGGGCACCGTGGGCTGGCCGGAGCTCATGGTCGAGCGGCCGCTGGCCGGTGTGTCACACATGGTGTCGCGCGTCGAGGGACGGCTCCGACCAGCGATCGGCTTTGCCGATCTGCTCGAAGCGACGTTTCCGGGCGGCTCGGTGACCGGTGCGCCCAAGATCAGCGCGATCGACTACATCGCGGCGCTCGAGCCCGTGGGCCGCGGGGCTTCGATGGGCGCAATCGGCACCGTCCATCCGAACGGCGAGTTTGACCTTTCGCTGACGATCAGAACATTCGCCGTCTCGGCCGGCCTCGCGCACCTCTGGGTCGGCGGCGGTATCGTCGCCGACTCCGATCCAAACGCCGAGGTCGACGAGTCCTGGACGAAGGCGCAGCCGCTGCTTGACGCAGTCGCGGCGGCGGACGGGCAGACGGCAGGGGTAGCGGCGTGACGTTGCTCGCTGTCGCAACGAGCGGGCAGGGCCTCGTCGACCCCGCAACCCCCGTGCTGCACGCGGACAACGGTGCTGTACTCCGCGGTCGCGCGGCCTTCGAGACCGTCCGCGTGTACGCGGGTCAGCCGTTCCGCTATGACGAGCATCTGAGCCGCCTCAATGAATCCTCCCTCAGAATCGGCCTGCCGGCGGTTGACCGCGCGGAGGTCGACTCACTCACCGCCGACGCCATACACGCCGCAGGGCGGGACGATGCTGTGCTCCGGCTCTACTGGACCCCCGGCCGTGAGCACGACTCCGAGCCGCAGGCGCTGGTGCTCGTCAGCTCGCTCCCTGCCGACCTCGACCAGACGCGAGCCCGAGGCGTGAAGCTCATCTCGCTCGCGCTCGGGTTCGACACCGATCTCCGAGCGACATCTCCCTGGCTGCTCGCAGGAGTCAAGTCGACAAGCTACGCCGTCAACATGGCCGCCGAGGCCGAAGCACATCGCCGCGGCGCCGACGACGCGATCTTCGTCGACCGAGATGGACACGTCCTCGAATGCCCGGTCAGCAACATCTGGTGGTGCTACGGACAGACGCTCGAAACGCCGTCGCTCGAGCTTGCGATCCTCGCGGGCGTGACGAGGGCCGAGGTAGTACGGCTCGCAGCCGACGCGGGGATCGAGGTCGTAGAGGGTGTCTGGGACATCGAGCGGCTTCGCGCCGCAGACGAGGTGTTCACCTCCTCGTCCGTGCGTGAGCTCATGCCGGCGATTGCCGTCGACGGGCATAGCATCGGTACCGGAGAGCCCGGACCCGTTGCTGCGCGGCTGCATTCCAGCCTGCGCCGAGCCGCACTCGAGAACTAGGCAGCCAGCGAGCCGATAACGGCAACCTCTGTCCGGATCGGCTCGCGCTCCTCGAGCTCTCGTAGCCAGACGGCGATGTTTCCGTGATCGCGGACGTCGATCCCGAGCATCACCTCAGCGCGAAGAATCCACGGAACGTACGCGATGTCAGCGAGCGTGTAGCCGCCTCCCACGAGGAACCCGCCCTCGCCAAGTTGATCATCAATCCCGGCAAGCGCGGCATCGAACTCCTCAGCGCTCCCACGGCCTTGCTTGAGGCGGTAGTACGGCCCACCCAGCAATTCGTCGAAGCGCTCGAACGCGAAGTCGACGAGAGCGCGCTCTTCGAGGCTTGCGGGCATCAGAGCAGGCTCTGGAAACCGCTCGTCGAGGTACCGCATCACCACGCGCGACTCCGGCAGCAGAGGCAGACCAGCCTGCTCGAGCACGGGAACGCGACCTTCCGGAGGGTTGAGCTCGACGATCCAGGCGGGACGCTCGTCGAGGTCCACGATCACCGTCTCGTGGTCGACGCCCTTTTCCCCGAGCACGATCCGTGCCCGCGCGCAGAACGGACAACGCGGCGCGTCGTACAGCGTCAGCACGGTGCCCTCCGTTTCGCCCATCCCGTGCATGCTATCCCGCAATCGAGTTCCCCGGATCGGGTCCGAAACCTCAGGTGAGGGACCGCCGACACCGATGGCGAGACCAAGCCGATGGCCCCCGCCGCAGGTCAGCTGAGGAACGTCGTGGTTCTCGCGATCGCTGCCGTCGGCTTGCTCATCGCCGCGCCCGTGCACGGCGCAACGTTCTCCGTCGACACGGGTGTCGACGGGGCCGACGTTCTGCCGGGCGACGGCACGTGTGACGCAACCGCCGGGGTCGCCGTGTCGTGCACTCTGCGCGCGGCCGTGCAGGAGGCCAACGCGACGCCGGAGGCTGACACCATCGATCTCCCCGGGCGCGCGGCTCCATACCTGCTCACCGTTGAAGGTGTGGGACCAACGGCAGGCCAACTCGATCTCACCGGCAATGTCTCGATCGTGGGCGCGGGCGCCGGGCGCACCAAGATCCTCGCCCTCTGGGAGGACGCGTTCGGCGGCCGCATCGTCGACGTGGTTCCCGGCGGGAACGCCTCGCTTGCGAACCTGACGCTCATGGGGGGCGAAGTGTGCGGCAACGGTGGCGCCATCCTGAATCTGGGGTCGCTGCATCTGGACTCCGTCACGCTTCGTGACAACCTCGCTGAACTCGGGGGAGCGGTCGCAAATGGTGGTTCGTTGACGATCGTGAACAGCAGCCTGGTGCGAAACCGCT
>JAUVPB010000105.1 GCA_030598925.1 Actinomycetes bacterium | reverse complement strand
TTCCAGATCGAGGTGACCTACCGCGCGCTCCGAGCCGGGTTTCGCGTCGCCGAGGTACCGATCGTGTTCTCCGAGAGAAGTAGCGGTGGCTCGAAGATGTCCTACCGGATCGTCGGCGAGGCGATCTGGAAGGTGCCGGCCCTCCGCATCGCGGCGGCCCGTGGGCGCCTCTAACAGAGCCTTGGACCTACAACCGCAGGGGTATACTCGCAGCCATGTCTGAACTTCCTGAAATAACTGATGCCGAGTTCGCAAACGAAGTGCTCGAGGCCGACGGGCCAGTAGTCGTCGACTTCTGGGCCCCGTGGTGCGGGCCGTGCCGCACGATCGCTCCGATCCTCCAGGAGATGGCCCAGAACCACGAGAACATCAAGTTTCTCAAGCTCAACGTCGACGACAACCAGAAGACCGCGATCGACTACAGCGTCCTCTCGATTCCGACCGTGATCTTGTTCGAAGACGGCGAGGCCAAGGACACCGTCGTCGGCGCTCGACCCAAGAGCCACTTCGAGAAGTCGTGGGCGCAGTGGCTCGGCTCGGTCGCCTAGCCACCTCGGCCGCGTAACTCACCTGGGCTGACTGTCAGGGCCGCCTGCGAGCGTGGCCGAAGTGCTCGTATCCGGGCGTATCGATTGGCTCGCCGGCGAGCGTAACGACCACACCCGATCCGTCGGTGCACCGGCCGACCACCGGGAAGCTCAGTTCTGCGGCAGCGTCGGGGGGGAGCGTCGCGAGCAACTCGTAGTCCTCCCCCATCGCCCAGAACAGCTCACCTCCCGCGCGCTCCAGACCGTCGGCGAGCGGAAGTTGCTCCGAGACGATCTCGATTCGGCAGCCTGATTCCGCTGCGACATGGCCGGCGTCGACACCGATTCCATCGGAGAGGTCGACCATGGCCGTGGCCACGCCCGCGAGCTGCTGGCCCTCGGCCAGACGCACGGGCGGCCGGGCGTGGGCGGTCACGAGGTCGTCGGCGCCCTGAACTCCGCGCTCGAGGACGCGAACGCCCGCCGCGGCCGCGCCGAGCGCACCCGTGACAACAACCGCATCGCCAGGACGGGCGCCGCCGCGACCCGGGACACGGGTCGAGCGACCGATTGCGGTGACCGTGACGATCACGACCGGCGTCTCGACGGTGTCGCCGCCGCGCACAGGGACGCCGTGCTCGTTCAGGCCCTCGTACAGCGCGACCGCGTGGTCGAGCGTCGTCGCTCCGGGCAAGCCCAGCCCGACGATGAACGCCTCCGGCTGTGCGCCTGCCGCCGCCAGGTCGCTCAGGTTGACGGCGGCAGCTTTGTATCCGACGTCGTGAAACGACGTCCAGGCAAGTCGAAAATGGACGTCCTCCACCAGGCTGTCGAGCGTGACAACTCTTCCACCTTCGAGCGTCGCCGTGTCGTCCCCGATCGGACCGGCAAGCCCGCGACGCGCGAGCTCGTCGAGGAAGTCTCGTTCACCGAGATCGTTGAGCAGCAAGCCCGATCACATCCACTGGTCCCTCACCGTTGCCGAGTCCGGACAGGCCGCTTCGCACCGCATCGCCCGCGACTGCCGCGGCACGCCTCGCTGCCGTCTCGAGCGAGTCGCCGAGCGCGAGACAGGCAGCCAGGGCGGCCGAATGGGTACATCCGGCACCATGTGTCGCGCCTGACTCGATCCGCTCGACCTCGATCTCAATGTGCCGGTCGCCGTCGTACAGCCAGTCGACCGGCGTCGCTCCATGCCCACCGGTCACGACGACCGCTGCCGCGCCGAGCTCGCGGATCGCCGTCGCCAACTCCTGCCGATCGGCCTGCTCGTCGTACGGCCGGCCGACGAGCGCGCAGGCCTCGGGCAGATTCGGGGTGATCACCGTCGCGAGCGGAAAGAGACGCGTCACGAGCGCCCGCACAGCGTCGGGCTGGATAAGCGTCGCGCCCGAGGAGGCCAGGAGAACCGGATCGACCACGAGAGGTACTCGATTGCGCTCGAGAAACGCCGCGACCGTCTCGATGATGTCCGCGGAGAAGAGCATGCCAGTCTTTGCGGCGTCGACGCCGATGTCGGTGAACACGGCATCCAGCTCGGCCTCGACAAACGCCGGCGGCGCCTCGGTGATACCTGTGACACCAACCGTATTTTGCGCCGTTAGCGCGACGATCGCGCTCATGCCATGGCATCCGAGCCGTGCGAACGCCTTGAGATCAGCCTGAATGCCGGCGCCGCCGCCTGAATCGGAGCCGGCGATCGTTAGACACCGTGCCACCATGCCGCCGCGAGGCTACCAGGGCAGCCTCGGCCTACTCTCCGAGCGCAAGCTCAAGCGCCTCCTCGACGGTCACTGCGGCGAGCACGCCCGGCCCATCCAGGGGCGCGCTACCACCGAGCACGACGACGCGCCGGCCCAGCTTGCGAGCCAACGCGATCTCAGACGCCGTTCCCCAGTCGCCGCCAACCGCGATCACGGCGTCGCCGCTAGCGACCACGGCGAGGTTCCGGGCGTGCCCGATCCCGGTCGCAACAACGACCCCGACGGCCTCGTTGGCCGCCTCACGCGATTCACCCGGGAGGATGCCGACCGATAGACCTCCCGCCTCGGCGACACCCTCACAGACCGCGGTCATGACCCCACCGAGGCCGCCGCAGACGACGACGCAGTCGGCCTGGGCGAGCGCGTAGCCCAGGGCACGCGCGAGGGCGTCCGTCTCCGACGAGGAGCTGCTTGTCCCGACGACGGCGATCTGGCGACGAGCCACGCGACGATCCTACGTTGCGAGCACGCTTTCGAGGCCAGGGCTCCGGCCGCCACGGGTCGAGACCCGTCAGCCGAGCTCCCGCAGGGCGCGGCTGAGGCTCTGCTTGTCCTCAAGCACAGGCTGGAACAGATCGCCCCGCCTCGCGATGCGGTCGATCGCGACAGACATGGTCAGCTCATGCGGATCCATGTCTTCTTCGAGCTCATCCCAATCGAGCGGTGTCGAGACAGGGGCTCGTGCGTGAGGTCGCACGGAGTAGACCGACGCGATCGTGCGACCCGGTCCGTTCTGATTCGCATCGATCAGCACGCCCCGCCGCTTGCGCTTCAGGAACTCGGTCGTCACAAGCCCTGGGTGCAGCTGCTCGAGCGCCCCGGCGATCGTGGCGACGAGCAGGTGGGTGTCGGAGAACCGATGACGCCGGGCGAGCGGCACCACGACGTGGATGCCGTCGGAACCGCTCGTCTTGACGTATCCCCGCAGCCCGATCGCCGCAAGCGTGTCGCGCACGAGCCTCGCGACGAGAACGCACTCACGAAAGCCCGAGTCTGCCGATGGATCGAGATCGAACAGAGCCATGTCGGGACGGGATGGCAGATCCACGCGGGAGAGGGGAACGTTGAGATCGATGCAGCCCATGCTCGCCATCCAGAGAAGCGCCAGCTTGTCGTTGACGAGCGGATAGTCGATGGTTCTCGGCTCTCCCGACTCGCGAGAGACCGTCTTGAAGCTGCGAGTCGGAATCCACTCTGGGATGTGCGACGGCGCGTTCTTCTGGAAGAAGTGCTTGCCGTCGATGCCGTTCGGAAAGCGCTTCATCGTGAACGGTCGGTCGCTCAGATGCGGGACCAGGACAGCGCTCACATTCTCGTAGTACGCGATCAGGTCGCCCTTGGTCAACCCGTCCTCCGGCCAGAACACCTTCCCCAGGTTTCGTACTGTCAGCTCGCCTCCGCGCTCCGTGATGGTTCGCTCGTCCGTCATCGCCCTCTCTCCAAGTCGGCTGCTCGGTTGATCGGCCTCGACCAGGCCCCGGTACGACGCGGCCCTCAGAACCCCTCTCGGCGTCCGCTCGACGTACTCGATCTGGCAGAGCAGCTGCGGCGTCACCCACACGATCCCGTCCAGGACAGCGCGGGAGAGACCGGGAGGCTCGGACAGGGGCGGCTGCAGTGTCGCCAACGGCTCGAGGGCAGCGGCAAGCACCTCCAGGTCTTGGTCGCTGAACCCTGTTCCACAGTTGCCTACCCAACGGAGCCCCTCGCCGCATCGCTCAGCCAGCACGAGCGCACCAAATGACGAGCGTCGGTGACCCGAGCCGCGGGTGTAGCCAACGATCGCGAAGGACTCTGCCTGTCGCGGCTTCGTCTTCAACCAGTTGCGGGTACGCCGTCCGCCGGCGTACGGCGACCGCAGTCGCTTCGAGACAACGCCCTCGAGACCCTGCTCGCGTACCGCGGCCAGCAAGCCATCGCCGTCGGCGAATGTCTCGGAAATCCGGATGGTGGCCGACGGGAGGATGTGCCTCTCGAGCGAGACCCGGCGCTCGCTGAGAGACAGGTCGGTGACGACGACCCCGTCAAGCTCAAGCAGGTCGAAGACGTAGTACACGAGCTCGCCACCCGAGGCTTGCATGAGCGCGAAGCTCGGGCGCCCAGCGTCGTCCAAGGCACAGACCTCGCCGTCGAGAACGCAGTTCGGCGTGCGCACGGCACGCGGCAGGGCGGCGACGACGGAGGCGAAGCGCTCGGTGTAGTCCTTGCCGCCGCGACTCAACAGGGTCGGCTCGCCAGCTTCGAGAACGCACAGCGCTCGGTACCCATCCCACTTGATCTCGTGCACCCACTCGGACCCGCTCGGCAGCACGGTCGACGCCGACGCGAGCGTTGGGCTATACGTCGGGCGGGGGCCCGTGTTCCGCGTCGCCTCCTTGCACAATGCGAGCCAATTGGCGTCCTTGCCGTCAAGGCGAGCCGGAACGAGCGCCCAGGTTCCAGCCAGGCGCTCACCGTGGAGTCGGACGGTGAGGCCACCGTCAGCCTTGTCCTCGATCAGCTCGTAGTGGCCGTCATCCCAGACCTCCATCGTCCCCGCTCCGTAGCTTCCCTGGGGAATCTCACCCTCGAACGTGAGGTACTCGACAGGGTGATCTTCGGTCCGGATGGCGAGCTGCTTCGCGCCCGGCACGATTGGGAGCCCGCGCGGGAGCGCCCAGCTAGCGAGCACGCCGGCTCGCTCCAACCGGAGGTCGTAGTGCAGCCGGCGTGCATCGTGGCGCTGCACGACAAAGCGCGCTCCGCCCAGCTCGACCCCGCCAGGAGCCGGTTCGGGCGAGAGGAGGAAGTCACGCTTCCGTTTATAGTCCCGGAGTTTCGCCACGAACCCGTGCAGCGACGCCGACGCGCGAGCCTACGTCGTGTACACGCCCATCATGCGGAACTTTTCGCGCCGTTTGGCGCGCCGTTTGGTGGCGTCGATCTTGCTCGCATCGGTGAGCGCAGCCACGAGAGCGTCACCGAGCATCGCCGCGGCTGCGTCATGATCTTCGTGCGCGCCTCCGGGCGGTTCCTGGACGATGCTGTCGACCACGCCCAGCTGCAGGCAATTCGCTGCATTCGGTCGGAACGCTGCCGCGGCCTTCTTCGCCTGCTCCGCGTCACGCCAGAGAATGGCAGCGCACCCCTCCGGGGAGATCACAGAATAGATTGCGTTCGCTTGCATCAAGACGCGATCCGCGAGCGCGATGGCCACAGCGCCCCCCGAGCCGCCCTCGCCGATAACGCAGGCGACGGTCGGGACTCCGAGCTGCGCCATGGCGATCTGGCTTCGGGCGATCCAGCCGCCTTGCCCGTGCTGTTCCGCCGCGACGCCCGGGAACGCTCCGGGCGTGTCCACGAGCGTGAGCAGGGGAAACCCGTGCCGTTGAGCCAGCTCCATGACGCGCATGCCCTTGCGATACCCCTCAGGAAACGCCATCCCGAAGTTGCGCCGAGACCGCTCGTGGATGTCTCGCCCCTTCTGATGCCCGATCAGCGCAACGCTGCGCGAGCGAAAGCGTCCGATACCGCACACGAGTGCCGGGTCGTCTGTCAGGTGCCGATCGCCGTGGAGCTCGACGAAGTCGTCGAAAAGTCGTTCCACGTAGTCGAGGGTGTACGGGCGGTCCTGATGCCGCGCGAGCTCGACCGCACGCCAGATCTCCTCTTCACTCGGCTCCGCCTGGACACGCTCGATCTGTTGCTGCAACCGCGACAGCTCGTCCCGAACGCCGACCCCTCGTAGAAGGGGTAGCTCGCGCACGCGTGCGAGCCGGTCGCGCATGCGTAGCCGTTCGGCGTCGAGTTGCTTCGAGGAATCCGTCACGAGCGCTACTGTTGTGAGCCCGCCGCGAAGATCGCGAGCAGGCGACCTAGGTACGGGCGCAAGCCGGACCGTTCGACGATCGCGTCGAGATGGCCGAGCCGGTAGTTCGATTCGGCAAGGCCGAAGTCCTCGGGAAGCTTCTCCCCCTTGATCGTCTGCTGGACAACCCTAGGCCCCGTGAAGGCGAGGAGCGCGTCAGGCTCAGAGATCGCCACATCGCCCAAGCTCGCAAAGCTCGCAAGCACTCCGGCGGTCGTTGGGTGCGTCATGACGGGGATGAAGGGGCAACTGGCCTCACGCAACATGTCGACCGCACACACGGTTTTCGGCATCTGCATGAGCGAGAGAATCCCCTCCTGCATTCGCGCACCGCCCGAGGCGGTCACGCAGACGAGAGGGAGTCCGTCCGATGCCGATCGTTCGCACGCGCGCCAGAACTTCTCGCCGACGACGCTGCCCATCGAGCCACCCATGAACGCGAAGTCCATCACCGCAAGGCGGCACGGTCGCCGCTCGATGTGCGCAGCGCCCGAGATGAGCGCGTCACCCAGGCCCGTCGTAGTCTCCGCATCGGCTAGCCGGTCGGTGTACGCCCGCACGTCAAAGAACGACAGGGGATCTGCGGAGCGGAGCTGCGCATCGTCCTCGGCGAAGCTCCCGGCATCGGCAAGCTGCGCGACGCGTTCGTGGGCGCGGAGAGGAAAATGGTGCCCGCACTGAGGGCACACGCCGTACGTGGCCGCGAGCTCATCATCGCGGTAGTGCGACTGGCATGACGGGCACGTGTTCGGGTGACCTGCTTTCCCACCCGGATCGCCGGATGGCGCGTTACCCGAGCCGCGCTGCTCGACTGAGACGTCGATGCGGCTGGACATAGGGCGTTCATTCTAGACTGCTCGTGCTGGCGCCCGGCCAAAACGCGACTCCGGCGCGCGCAGGCCCGCCCTGGGGGTCGCTGTCGGCGGGCCGGACGGTGACGCTACTCGTACTTGCGAAAAACGAGCGCCGCGTTATGTCCCCCGAAGCCGAAGTTGTGGCTGATTGCAACGTTCGTCTCGTGCTCGCGTGAGGCGTTGGGCACGTAGTCGAGATCGCATTCCGGATCCGGGTATTCGAGATTGATCGTCGGTGGCAGCAGGTCGCGCTGCACCGCGAAGATGCACGCGATCGCCTCGATCGCGCCAGAGGCGCCGAGACAGTGCCCGGTCGCTCCCTTGATCGCGGAGATCGGGATCTCATACGCTCGCTTCTCACCGAATGCCCGCTTCAAGATCCGCGTCTCGCTTGAGTCACCCACCGGCGTCGAGGTCGCGTGGGCATTGACGTGGTCGACCTGATCGGGCCCTACGCCGGCGTCTGCCATGGCGTTTGCGATCGCGCGAGCCGGCTGGAGCCCGGTCGGGTCGGGCTCGGTCATGTGATGGGCATCGGAGGACACTCCGTAGCCGATCAGCTCGGCATAGATCTTCGCGTCTCGAGCAAGCGCATGCTCGAGCGATTCGAGCACGACGATCGCGGCGGCCTCCCCCATCACGAACCCGTCGCGTTCACGATCGAAAGGCCTGCTCGCCCGCTCGGGATCGTCTGTTCGTTTCGAGAGCGCGCGCATCGCAGTGAACCCGGCCATTCCGACCTCCGCGATACCGGCCTCCGTTCCACCGGCGAGCATCACCTCAGCCCGCCCAAGCCGTATCGCGTCGAGGGCGTCCCCGAGCGCCATGTTCGCCGCCGCGCAGGCCGTGCACTGCGACATGAGCGGCCCCTGCGTCCCGAGCTCCATCGAGACCCATGCTGCTCCCATATTCGGGAGAATCGACGGAATCGAGAACGGGTTCGCGCGGTCAGGACCCCGTTCCAGGATCGTCGTGTGGCACTCCTGGAAGCTCTTCAGGCCACCGATGCCGGTGGCAACAGCGACACCGGTGTGCTCGCGTTCCGTGCCTATGTCGAGACCAGCGTCGTCCTCCGCCATGCGAGCGGCGCCGACGATGAGCTGAGAGAAACGGTCCATCCGGCGCGCCCGCTTTGCGTCGATCCACGTCCGCGGGTCGAATCCCTTTACCTCGCATGCGAAGTCGACCGGGAACGGGCTCGCGTCAAAGAGCGTTATCGGGCCTGCCCCGCTGTCGCCGGCCACGAGGTGCTTCCAGAACGTCTCGGCGTCGTTGCCGAGAGGCGTCAGCGCTCCGGCACCGGTGACGACAACGCGACGTCGTCCTTGCTCGTCCACCGTCACCGCGTTACATCCCGAGGCCGCCGTCGACGAGGATGACCTCGCCTGTTACGAACCGAGCCTCATCGGAACAGAGAAAACGAACAGTGCCCGCCACGTCGACCGGATCACCGAGCCGCGCGAGGGGCGTAGCCTGAAGGATCGCGTCCTTTGCCTCGTCTGGCAACACGTCCGTGAGCTCCGTCGAGATATAGCCGGGCGCCACGGCGTTCGCGCGGACTCCGCGGCCTCCAAGCTCGCGGGCAAGCGACTTCGTGAAGCCGATGATGCCGGCCTTCGAGGCCGCGTAGTTCGTCTGGCCCGGGTTGCCACGGAGACCGACGACGCTCGTCAGGTTCACGATCACACCCTCTCGCCGCTTCATCATTCCCCGGGCGACCGCCCGGCACGTATGGAACATGCCGTTGAGGTTCGTGTCGATGACCTCGTTCCACTCCTCGTCGCTCATCCGGGCGATGAGTGTGTCCCTCGTGATGCCCGCGTTGTTCACGAGGATCGAGAGCGGGCCGAGCGCGGCCTCCGCGTCAGCCACGAGCTGTGCCCCAGCCGCCGAGTCAGATACGTCGCCCTGGATCGCAACGCCGCCGATCTCTGCAGCGAGCTCCGAGGCGGCCTCGCTGCCCGATCGGTAGTTCACGCAAACGGACGCGCCGGCAGCAGCCAGCTCGCGGGAGATCGCTGCGCCGATCCCGCGGGCGCCGCCCGTTACCAGAGAGACCTTGCCCTCAAGACTGCAGAACGACGCGGTCAAGTGCGGGCCCCAAGCAGTGCATCGAGCTTTGCGAGCCCGCTCCGATCGCCTACCGACAAGGTCGTAACGGACTGCTCACAGCGCTTGACGAGGCCACTCAGTACTTGCCCTGGGCCAAGCTCGACGAAC
>JAUVPB010000019.1 GCA_030598925.1 Actinomycetes bacterium | reverse complement strand
TGCAGCCATTCTCACCCGATCGGGGTACCTCGTTTGAGGGATGCGACTCCTCTGCCGATACAGGGGTCACACGATGCGTCCGCGCCCTTTCAGATTGCTCCTGGCCGGCGTTCTCGCCGCTGTGCTCGGCCTTGTCGCGGCCCCGGTTGGCTCAGCCGCGACCATGGGGAACTCCCATGCGGCGGCGATGCAGGCCGCGCTCGCGCAGCGCGGGCACTACGTCGGCACGATCGACGGACTCGTGGGGCCCATGACCCGCGTCGCGATTCAGGCCTTCCAGGCGGAGGTCGGTCTCCGCGTCACGGGCAAGGCCGGAGCTCGCACGGTCGAGGCGCTCGGTGGCCCGGCCCGTGGTGTTCAGGGACGGACGGTCGTGCAGCAGGGAGACGTCGGATGGCACGTTGTGCGTCTGCAGTTCCTCCTGGCGTGGCATGGGTTCCCATCCGGAAAGCTGGACGGCGTCTTCGGCGAACGCGCTCAGGAGGCCGCCGAGCGCTTCCAACGATGGGCTGGACTGCCCGTCGACGGCGTGGCCGGCCCCGCGACGTTCCGTGCTCTTCGCAAACCGCCGGTACGCCTGAAAGCGCGGCTCTCGACGCCGGTCGCTGCCGTCGTCGGCGACGTGTTCGGGCCCCGCGGCGACCGGTTCCATGCCGGCCTCGATCTTCCCGTCGAGCAAGGGACGTCCGTCGGCGCCGTGAAAGCCGGACGGGTTGCGTACGCAGCGTTCCACGAGGGCGGGTTTGGGAATCTCGTGGTGATTCAGCACCGGCACGGTCTGCGGACGCGCTACGGGCACCTCTCGGAGTTCTCCGTTCAGGTCGGTGAAGCCGTTCGGCGGGGGCAGACGGTCGGCCTCGCCGGCTCGACGGGGCGCTCAACCGGTCCGCATGTGCACCTGGAGGTGCTTTTCAGGGGCGCCATGGTCGATCCGCTCCCACTGCTCACGCGGTAGGCGCCACCCTGTCCGGCCCACACACCGAGCTCGAGGAGCCCCGCGGCGAACGCTGTTGGGGCGTCAACCGCCGCCGGTTGCGGCAGCTGGCTCACCTTCTGGACACACTTCCTCCAGGGCAAGAAAACTGTCGCGGAGCTGGTCACACAGGTCGACGATCTGGTTCTGCAGGCGATCGACTCGCGTCGACAGGCGTTGCGCCTCGAGCCCGAGGTCGTTCGACGCGAGCTCCGTCTCGACCTCGGCGAGCCGATCGGTTAGCCGGTTGAGCGTCTCGTCGTCGGCTGACACGCCCGGTTCGCCGGGCGGCCCCACCTCTCCCGGCGTTCCAGGTTCGCCCTGCTCTCCAGGCGTGCCGGCCGGTCCCTGCTCGCCCTGCGGACCCTGAACTTGTCCGAACCAGTAGTCCGGGTCAGCGACGACCCAGGCCACCCAGCCGATTGCGACAGCCGAAGCGGCCAGGCTCAGAACGAGCAGTGCGAAGACCAATCGCCAGCGCCACTTGCGCGAGGCCTCCGGAGGGGCTGTTTCTCCCTCCAGCTCGACGGGGCGGCCCTGAGCTGACGCGTCTGTCGTTGCGCTTTCGTCCTCGGTACTCATTGCGCCAACACGGTAGAGCCCGAGGGGGACGGACCTGCGCCTGGGGTCGCTCCTACTGCAGGGACATATGCTCGTCTTCGCTACCGTGGATGCATCGCCCGTCGCGGCCTGATCCTGCTGAGCGTGTGCGCACTCATCGTCCTCGCAGGGTGCGGAGATAGCGACAGCAGTGGCGTGGATGCGCCACCGCCGCCGGTGGAGCAGTCGACGCAGGAGCTGCCACAGGATCAGGGCGACGGAGACGCGACCGTGGCTGGTGGCGAGCAGTCCGCACCTGACACCTTCGTTTCTGCGGCCAACGGAATCTGCGCGGACTCGCAGGAACTCGTCGGCGACTTGAGAGAGCCACTGTCGACGGAGGAATCGGTCGACGTCTTTGCCGAGGTGGTCGAGATCAACGCGGAGGAGCTAGCACGACTACGAGAGCTCGAACCTCCGGCCGCGCTTGCTGTCCGCTTCGACGAGTTGCTCGCGTTGCGTGAGGATCAGGTCGCCGATCTCGTGACGCTCGGAGCTGCGCTTGCGCGCGGCGATCGAGACGCCGTGCGCGACGCGTTGATCAACAGCGACCGGCTCAACCAGCAGATCGACTTGCTGGAGCTGGATCTCGGCTTCGTGATCTGCGGGGAGGAGCCTGTCGAGGAGGTTCCGAACCAGCTCCGCCCGCCCGAAGGCGGCTAGCCGCCTACCGCTCTAACCTAGCTTGGGTCGGTCTCGGTGGTTTCGTCGCCCGAACTGCCACCGGATCCGTTGCCTGAGTTGCTGCTCGTACCGGCCGAGTCGGGTTCACAGGTCCCTGGCGACGCCTTCACAGTTCGGTTGACGACGCGAATCGTCTGCTGGCCGGCGACACCGTCGCCGTTGAGACCCATCTCCAGTTGGAATGCCTGGACAGACTTCTTGGTCTTCGCGCCGTACTGGCCGTCGGCCGACCCCTTTTCGAGGTAGCAGAGGTAGATCAGAGAACGTTGAAGCTGCTTCACGCGGTTGTTCTTTTGCCCGCGCTTGAGTGCTTTGCCCTTCACCTTCACGAGTGGGAGGTCCTCGGCCTCGACCGTCTCTACTTCAGTCGGGTCCGACGTTGTGGCCGCCGGTGGCTCGGGTTCGGGAGGCAGATCCTCGATCGTGTTGATGTTCTCAGTCGTTGCCGGATCGCCCGAGGCCGCCTCACTGTTGGTGCTGTCGTCGCCGCCGCCGCACGCCGCGATCAGAACAACGATAAGAACGACAAGGAGTGCGGCGAGCGCGAGGACGCGGGGCCGCTTAACGATCGATGACACACTGGGTGAAGGGGATTCCTGCATGAGTGACTCGCTCCGCTCCGTCTTCGTAGCCAAATTCTTCGGGGCTCGTTACGTAGGCACCATTTCTCAGCTGCGTTCTGTTCTCCTTCTTCGCTCTTCAGGGTAGCTTCGATAGCCGTTTGCGCCACCGGTACTCGATGCAGGCCCGGGGCGACCGTTTCACACCGCATATCCCTAGCGGGACTCGCTGCGATCGACTGGAGGTCAGTAGCCGGCTCGCCGCTGTTGCTCGGCGAGCTCACGTTCCTTCGCCGTCTCCTCCCGGAAGAGCTTCGCGAGCAGATACGCGAGTGCGCCGAGGAACACGAGCGCTTGTTCGCTCGTCATGAGAATCCCGCCGAAGTTCTGGTCCTGTTGGGCCGACAGCCCCCACAGGCGTGGCGCGCTGGCATAGAAGTCGTAGAACGCGTCACCGGAGAACGTGAACGCGAGCCCGAGGAACACGGAGCCGACGAAGCCAGCCAGGACGTAGGCGAGTCGCGTGAGCGTGGCCGGGGCGTGCGGTTCGTCGGAGAAGACCGGCCACCAGAAGACGAGTCCGATCGCGATCAGGACCGCGTGTTCGACGTTGAGCGCCCAGCTGTTCTCGAGCGCGAAGTCATAGATGATCGTCAGGTGGATGACGTACCAGCCGACGAGCCAGATCGGCAGCGCGATCTTCGGGTGCGTAATCTTGGCAAACGGACGTCCGCCCAGCCGCGCGATGCTCGCCCTCATGGCTGGCGTCAGGCCGATGACGAGAAGCGGCGGCGCCCAATCGGCTATTGCCACGTTCTGGAGTAGGTGCATAAGCAGTAGGTAGTGAGCGGCGATGGTCTCGAGCGGCGAGTTGAGGCTCAGGGCAATCAGGAGAAGGCCGCCGAGAAAGGCCGCGGGGCGCCACCACGGAACCCGAGACGAAGAGGCGCGGAGATGTTTGACGTAGGTGACGCCGACGAAAACCGCGAGTGCCAGAAAGAATGGCTCGAACGTGAACGATGTGGGAGCCGGAGTCACGAAAGCGGCGGCACGGCGGTCGGATACTCAGCTTGCCTGCGGCGTGCGGCCTGATCTTCAAGGAGGAAGAACACCAGTAGGAACGTGCCGATCGCGAGGGCCTGCTCGACCATCATGATCGCTCCGGCATACCGCTGGTCCGTCAACGGCGAGATGCCCAGGAGGCGGTCGGGCTGCAGCTCGTAGATCGGGTAGTAGATCCGCGAGCTGAACAGAAGGATTTCCGACAGGATCTGGCCCGCCATGAGCACGGCCACCGCTGTGGCGATGCGGGCAGAACGTCGCACGCGATTGTGCTGCGCCGGATCGATCAGTACGGCCCACACGAGAAGCCCTACGACGAGGTAGGAGATGTGCTCGGCGTCGTGCAGGACGCCGTCTCGGATCGCCTCCTGGTAGAGGGCGGGAACGTGCCAGACAGCGAAGACCAAACACCAGAGCGCGACTGCTACCAGGGGTCTTGTGAGGAAGCCGAGGGTGCTGCGTACCCATCGGCGCCGCGCAATCGGCCCGAGGATCGCCGCTGGCAAAGCGAAGAAGAGAAGCGGTCCGCGCATGGCGAGCAACAGCAGTGCCGGGCCCAGGTCGACCAGCGCCATGTGTTGGAGCATGTGGCCGGAGAGCAGGTATTCCTCTCCGATTGCGTCGAGTGGAGATAGCAGCGCAAGTACGACGACCGTGACGCCGGCGACGAAGAGAACGAGGCGCCCCAGTCCTGCATGATCCGATCGGCCTCGTTGTCGCAGCCGCCAAACGCCGTATCCGAACAGCGCCAACGCCAGGCCGGCCGCCGCCAGGACCGGTGGTGCGGGGTCCCAGGGCAGGAAGCGGCCCGGCCCGTCGAACGGGTGATGGGCGGCTGCCGGGCCCGCCACGAGCAGTGTGCCTGTCGCCGCCGCGAGCGCGGCAGCGACGACGCGTTTCACGCGTTTGCCTTGGCCAGCAACCAGAGCGCGAAGCTCGTCAGACCGACCATCACCACCAGCATTCCAAGTTGCGAGCGCGTGGCGACCTTCGAATCGCTCCAGAGCTCGATCGCTCGATCGTGGGCTACAGCGAGTCCCGCGACGTGCCCGGCGACGACGAGGGCGACCTGCAGATACCAGGTGTTCGTCGCGCCGATCAGGCCGAAGTTGATTCCGCTCGAACGTGTGCCGAAGAGGTCCCAGCCGCGGCCAAGCGGGTCAGACACCAGCGATGCGATGCTCTGGCCTTCGATCAACAGCAGCGTGATGAAGTGCGCGCCGAGGTAGGCGACGGCTATCGGCACGAGAGACGGCGCGAAGGCCCGCGCGATCTCGCCGGCACTCAGCGGAGCGTCACTGTCACGCGTGAAGTAACGCATGACCTCGGCGCCTGCGCGATAGAACGCCCAGATGATGGCGATTATCAGCACGAGGCCAAGGCTGTCCGAGAGGAGGCGCGCGCCCGTGTCGCCGAACACGCCGTCGAACGCTGCCTCGAACTCAGGGCCGATGCGCCGCCAAACCGGCCCCTCCTGGAGGCCGTCGAACGAGACGCTGCCGATCATAATGGCGACGAAGACCACGATCCCCCGTGGGGGCTCGTAGCGGGCGAGACCGGAAAACGGCCAGCGTACGACGATGCGCTCATCGCGTCGTTCGAACGGCGCTATCTGCGCGATCAGGCCGAAATAGACCGAGAAGGTCTCACCGGCCCGCGTCCAGGGCTCGACGCCGTAGACGGCCATTGCGACGAGCGTCACGCACGTGTACACGAGCGTGGCGGCGGCGACGTTCCGTGGCAGCTCTCCGTTCTGCGCGATGAGTTCGAGCCAGGCGAACGCGAAGAGACCGACCGTGGCAGGGAGTATCCCGAGCTGGCGCGTGTACGGAAGGGGCTCCGGCGTGGGGCCGCCTAGGAGCTTGCCCAGCAGCCAGCCGGTAGCCCGTCCGATCGCCCGCCAGGGATTCAGCGCAGCGAACACGTCGCCGAGGAGGAGGCTCGCTGGTACGAGGCCGAGCCAGAAGATCACGTAGACGAAGATCGGCGCGAAGTTCCCCGTCGCGATCTGTGTGCCCGCGAAGCCGCTCCAGATCGTGACCACGAGGAGAAATACGCCTGCGGAACCGAACAGGATCGACAGCGGGCGGCTGACGACGACGCGGGTGAGCGAGTCAGGCAGCCGCCGTAGCGGCGAACTCGCGAGCTTTGGTTCCTGCCACATGGCGGCCAGCGCGACGAACGAGACGACGAGCACCACGGCTGCGACCCAGCCGAACAGCCAGACCGGGATAGGCAAGTCGGCGCGTCCTCCGAGCCCGTGAGCGAGCGCGGCCTGGGCACCGGCAAGCGCGGCCACTAAGGCGAGGCTTGCCGCGGCGACTGCCACGACCCAGCGCCGACGCACGAAGTGAGTTGAGCCGCCAAGCGCCATCTCGCTCTGATGCTAGCCCGGGGCTCTCACGCGACGCCGTCGGAGCCCGCTGCCCGGCATGTGCCACCGCCGCGGCGTCGGATCCCTCGAACGAGCGGGAACCACAGCCGCCGCCTGCCCGTCAAAGCAACGAACCACGAACTTCGTCGGTCAAGGCCAACACGGACAACGAAAGGGAGCACATGAGACGGCGTACGGCACTAGCGATTGGACTTGCGGTAGTCATCGCAGCCGCGTTGGCGGGCGTGATCGTGGCGCGGGCTGACGATGGCACGCAACGAGCCACCGCGTCAGAACTCGATACGACCCGGGGCTCGAGAGAGCTGCCGGTCTTTGTCGATCTCCTCGATTCGAGCCCAGGTGGGCAATCCGAAGACGGCGTACTCACGTCGTTCTCGTCGTGCGCGGATCTGCTTGACACCATCCGTCCCGAGGCGGCAGAGCACGTCGGGCCATACGGTTGGGACGGCGGCGCATACGGCGGAGGGATCGCTCTCGGACGTGGCGTGATCGTTGAGGATGAGGCGCTCGCAGCGGAGCGCGCTGCTCCGGCAGAAGCACCCGCCTCGGTCGGAGCCGACAGCGCGGAGGCGATCGGAGAACAGGCCGGAATCGACTTCTCCGTCACCAATGTGCAGGAGCGCGGAATCGACGAGCCGGATCTCGTGAAGACTGACGGGAAGACGATCTATGTCGTCGCACAGAGCACGCTCTACGCGGTCGACGCGACACGTGCGGAGCCCCGGATCCTCTCCCGCCTCGACCTGAACACGTGGGGAGCACAACTTCTGCTCCTCGACGATCGTCTGCTCGTGATCGGCCAGGGCGGGTTCGACCCGCACCTGACTGTCGAGCCGGCCGTCGAGGAGATCACGCGATACGGCGGAAATGGGACGACCCTCATGCTGGTCGACGTGTCGGAACCGGCGACGATGAGCGTGCTCGAGACGCTGAGCGTCGAGGGCGCCTACATCACGGCCCGTCTCACGGGGCGGAGCGTACGCCTCGTCACGTCCTCGTTCCCGGAGGTCATTCCGTTTGTGTACCCGGAGGAAAGCGGCTTCGTGCCCGAGCTGGCTGCGGCGCTCGAGAATCAGCAGATCGTGACCCGTTCGACCGCGACTGACTGGCTCCCCGAGTACGTTCGGGAAGACCTCGCCACCGGCGCGAGCGAGAGCGGCCTCGCGGTCGCCTGCTCGAGCGTGAGGAAGCCCGTAGAAGACTCGGGCGTCGGAATGCTGAGCGTGCTCACCATCGATCCCGTCAAGGGCCTCTCTCCGGTCGATTCGGATGGCGTCATGACGAGCGCACAGACCGTGTACGCATCGCCGGACGGTCTCTACGTCACGACACCGGTCTGGTCGAGCCAGACGGAGCCAGACGGCGACTCGCTGTTTGGCGGTCGTGAGAACACCCTCGTTCACCGGTTCGACATCGCGCAGGCGTTCGAGACGTCGTACACGGGCAGTGGCGAGGTGAGAGGCACCCTTCTCAACCAGTTCTCGATGTCCGAGCACGAGGGCTTCCTACGGGTTGCCACAACCGATCACTCGGAGCAGGAAAGCTACGTGACGATTCTCGACACCAAGGGTGCCGAGTTGGACACCGTCGGTCGTGTGAGAAACCTCGGTCTCGGCGAGCAGATCTACGCGGTTCGTTTCCTGGGCGACACGGGGTACGTCGTCACGTTCCGACAGGTCGATCCCCTCTACACGGTCGACCTTTCCAATCCGGCGGATCCGAAGGTGCGCGGCGAGCTCAAGATCAAGGGCTACTCCTCGTATCTCCACCCGATCGGCGAGAACCTGCTGCTTGGAATCGGCCAAGACGCCAACGAGAACGGCCAGGTCAAGGGAACGCAGCTCTCGCTCTTCGACGTCTCGGACCTGGAGGATCCGATCCGACTGCATCAAGCGCGGCTCGGCCAGGGCTCATCCTCCGAGGCCGAGTACGAGCACCACGCGTTCCTATGGTGGCCGTCCTTGAAGATGGCGGTGCTACCGGTGAACGCCTACCACTACGACGAGCGCACGGGCCGCGAGGAGTGGTTCTCAGGCGCCGTCGGCGCGGAGATCGACCCCAAGCGCGGGATTAGCGCAATCGGCACGCTTCAACATCCGCGAGACAGTCAGATCCGCCGCTCGATCGTGATCGGTGACACGCTGTACACGGTCTCTGACACGGGTGTCAAGGCGAGCGCCGTCGAGACGTTCGCCGAGCGCGGCTGGCTGCCCCTCGGCTAAGCGAGCGCTTCATCAGGTCAGGAGGGGGCGGCCGCGTGCTGCCCCCTCTCTTCGTCTGGCGTGCCGCTCGTCTCGCGGTGAGCCCGATTTCGGCTCGAGCCGGTCGGTAAGCTGGATGTTTGAGTAAACGGTCGCGTTGCGGCGCGGCTCCTACGCGAGGCGGGTGACCCGGCCATGGCCGTAGTCGAGAGCGATCCGAAGGCCGCGGAGCGGCTGCTCGAGCTCGATCGTGCGCACGTCCTGCACTCGTGGTCAGTCCAGTCGAAGCTCAATCCGCTGCCGGTCGCCGGCGCCGAGGGCCGTTACTTCTGGGACTACTCGGGCAAGCGCTATCTCGACTTCTCGTCACAACTCGTCAACGTCAACATCGGTCACCAGCACCCGAAGATCGTCGCGGCGATCAAGGCGCAGGCCGAGAAGCTCTGCACGATCGGGCCGCCCATGGGCAACGACCAGCGGTCCGAGCTTGCCCGCCTCGTCGCTGAGGTCGCGCCAGGGCATCTAAACCGTGTGTTCTTCACGAACGGAGGCGCCGAGGCGAACGAGAACGCGATCAAGCTCGCGCGCTGGCACACGGGCCGAAACAAGATCATCGCCCGCTACCGCTCGTATCACGGTGCTACTGCGGGTGCGATCTCCCTGACCGGGGATCCACGTCGGTGGTTTGCCGAGCCCGGTCTTCCCGGCCTGGTCCGGATGTTTGATCCCTACACCTACCGCTGCCCGGCAGGACACCCTGACCCGTGCCCCGTGTGCTCGGGCGGTCCGCACCTCGAGGAGATTATCCAGTACGAGGGTCCCGAGCAGGTCGCGGCGGTTGTGATGGAGACAATCGTCGGAACGAACGGCATCATCGTGCCGCCTGACGGCTACCTCCAGTCGGTTCGCGAGGTCTGTGACCGGCACGGAATCGTCCTCATCTTCGACGAGGTGATGGCTGGCTTCGGCCGCAGCGGCGAGTGGTTCGCGTGCAATCACTGGGATGTCGTGCCGGACATCATGACGGTTGCCAAGGGAATCAACTCCGGCTACGTGCCGCTCGGCGCCATGGTCGTGTCAGACGCCATCTCCGACTGGGTCAAGGACAAGTTCTTCGCGGGTGGCCTCACGTATTCCGGTCATCCGCTGGCGTGTGCCGCCGGCGTTGCGTCGATCGAAGCCTTCCACGAGGAAGGCATCGTCGAGAACGCCGCGACGGTCGGCGCCTACATGGGTGAGCAGCTTGCGGCGCTGGCTGACAGCCACCCCTCGATCGGAGATGTGCGCGGCAAAGGGATGTTCTGGGGCGTCGAGCTGGTCAAGGACCGCGAGACGCGCGAGATGCTCGTACCGTTCAACGCGGGCGGTGAGGCTGCGGAGCCCGTTACGCGGATGACCAAAGCCGCCATGGATCGGGGTCTCTCACTCATGGTGCACTGGAACGTTGTGATCGCCGCGCCGCCCTTGACGATCACGCGCGACGAGGTGGACGAAGCGATCACCGTTCTCGACGACGTGCTCACGATCGCCGACGAGTACGTCGCGACCTAGCGTCTAGCGCTGCTGGCAGTGCTTCGCGCCGGCGAAGAGCTTGTTCTCGATCTTGCGCTTCGCCTGCTCATGCTCCGCGTGCTCGTGATTCGACGCGTTGTAGTCCGGTAGTCCCTCGGCGTTCCAGCGGACGAGAGGCGTCACACCCGGGCCCTTGACCGTCAATCGGTAGGCATCTCCCTGGCCTGGCGGTCGCCGCGGGCCCTTCGGATAGCCGGCGTAAGGGTCATGCCAGTAGAAGCCGTAACAAAACGTCCCATCGGGGCGTTGTGCGAGGAAGGAGTTCTCGCGCTTCCAGCCCTGGCCATGCGCGGAGTTCAGGACGTCGAGGTAGACGTTGCGCCCGTAGGGATCCTGTGGGTTCCCCGAGCGGGTTGCACTGAAGCCATGCACGTCCTTGCCGCGGTAAGTCAGATGACCGAACAGGTGGTGGTATGTGCGCGAGCCCCAGAACACCCAGTCGACGTGCGCGTCGATCTCGGCAAGATCGCCCGAGAAGTGGGACAGGTGAAGCTCCTTCGCCTTCTGGAGACCCTTCCAGGGCTTGTAGCCGAGGTTCGGGAGCATGCGCCGCCACTCCTGCAGCACCCAGTACGTCCCGTCGGGCGCCTTGCACGCGGCGACGAGCAGATCGAGCTTCGGTCCGTCGTATGGCCGGCAGCGATTCTTGAAGGTCTTCCATGTCGCTTTCCTGTATGTCTTCCAGCCGCCGGAGTAGTCGAGCTTGAACTTGACCTGCCCACGCTTGAGATTGGCGCGATTAGACTCGCGCGCGTCGATCGCGCCCCATGCGAGCACGTGCCATTCGCGCCCCTTCGACCGGTAGTTGATGAGCGCCTGGCCGGACTTGTTGACCTGGAGCTTGACCTTGACGGCGTTTCGCGCCAGGATCTCGCTCGCCTGCGCGGGGGCCGCAAGACCAAGCGCAAGCGTGGCAATGATGAGAAGTGTCCGCAGTCGCATCGTGTGAGCTGGATCGAGATCGCGTTGATCCCCCTATCGCGCTCACCCGTGCAGGACGGGTCACTAGATCGAGTTGTACGCACCTCCAAACCCTGAGACGGGGTACTGCCCCTCAGGTACAGAAGCGCATTTTCGCTACCGGAACGCCGGAATGATGCTCTCGCCGTAGGCGTCGAGCGTGCGCTCCTGATCATGGGTCATCAGGTAGATGTTGCATTGGTCGACGCCGACGGCCTCGAGTCGCTTGAGCTTCTCGACCTGCTGCTCGGGCGTTCCAAGGATGCAAAACCGGTCGCATGTCTCGTCGTCCACGAACTCGCCGTGAGCAGCACCGACGCGGCTGTGATCCTTGTAGTCGTAGAACTCGCGCCGCTTCACGTACTCGAACAGCGCCGGCGGGAGTTCGGACTCGTCGTAGCGGTTCAGGAGGTCCATCACGTGGTTCGAGACCATCGCGGGGAACCACCTGACCTGGTCCCGCGCCTCGGCGATGTCGTCAGCCATCGACGCTGGGGCGCACACGATCGGCTTCAGTACAGCCGGGTCGCGGCCGGCTGCCTCGGCCTCTTTCCGGGCGATCCCCATGATCCAGTCGATGATGTCGGGGTCAGCGAGCTGGATGATCACGCCGTCTGAGATGCGGCCCGCGACCCCAAGCGCCTTCGGTCCGTAGCCGGCAAGGTAGAGCGGAATCTCGGGCAGGTCCTTAGCCCATTCGAGCTGGAGCTCCTGCTCGTTCCAGGTCGTCTGACGCCCGTTCATCAGATCTTTCATCATCACGCATGCCTTCTCGTACTCGGCCATGCGCACCGGCTTGAGGCCGATCACGCGACGCGCAGAGTCTCCGCGCCCGATCCCCATCACGACGCGCCCGTCGGAGACGTCCTGGAGCGTGGCATGTGCGGACGCGAGCACAGTCGGGTCGCGGGTACCCGGGTTCGTGACGCACAGGCCGACCTTCATGCTTGTGGTTCGCAGCGCCATCATCGTCAGGAGCGGCATGCACTCCTGCCACAGGATGTGAGAGTCGTAGGTCCAGCCGTGGTCGAACCCGCGGTCCTCGGCCCGTTCGAGCAGCTCGAGAAGGCGGCTCGATGGCGGGTCGGGGAGGATCGTGACTCCAAAGTTCATTGCGTGCCTCCTGCGTCGCTTTCGAGGTTGCGTCGGGCCGCTGCGGCCCGCGGTGGTTCTGCTCGCCGTAAGCCGCTACCCTAGCCGCGCTTCAACTCCAGCCGAGCTCGTCAAGGCGGTCGTCGTCGATGCCGAAGTGGTGCGCGAGCTCGTGAATGACGGTGATACGAATCTCCTCCTCGAGGAGCTGCGCGTCGTGGCCGAAGTCCTGCTCGAGCGGCACGCGATAGACGGAGATCTTGTCCGGGAGCGCGCCCGCGTAGTGGGCGCCACGCTCTGTGAGTGGCACCCCCGTGTAGTAGCCGTACACGTGACGATCGGACGGGTGTTGTTCCTCGATCACGATCTGGACGTTGGAGATCGCCTTCGCGAGCTCGTCCGGCAACGACTCGAGGGCGTGCTCAACGACCTCCTCGAAGCGGCGTAGTGCTGCGTCTACCTCATCGCTCACCGGATGATGAGCGTGAGAAGAGCTTTCTGCGCGTGGAGTCGGTTCTCGGCCTGGTCCCACACGGCGGATCGGTCGCCGTAGAGCACTGATTCGGTGATCTCTTCCCCTGGGTGTGCGGGCAAACAGTGCATGACGATCGCACGGTCGCTTGCCTGTTGGATGATCGCGTCGTCGAGTCCGAACAGGGCGAAGTCCGCCCGGCGCTGAACAGCCTCGCTCTCTTTGCCCATGCTGGTCCACACATCGGTGTAGAGCACATCAGCCCCCGTTGCAGCGTCGCGGGGGTTGTCCACGTAGCCGATCGTCGCGCCCGTCAGGGAGGCGGTCGCGGCCGCGCTGTCGCGGACGCTCGCCGCCGGCTCATACCCGCTCGGCGAGCCCACAACGAGCGACATGCCCAGTGCTGCGCAGGCTTCGATCAGCGAGTGGCAGACGTTGTTGTTTCCGTCGCCGAGGAACGAGACATGCACGCTATCGAGCGACCCGAAGCGCTCCTTGATGGTCATCAGATCTGCGAGCGCCTGGCAGGGGTGGTGCAGGTCTGTCAGTCCGTTGACGACGGGTATTTCCGCGTGCGCCGCGAGTTCCTCCAGCGTCGCGTGGTCGTGAGTGCGGAAGACGATGCCGTCGACATATCGCGAGAGCACCATCGCTGTGTCACGAACCGATTCGGAACCGCCGAGATGGAGACCGGAAGTCGGCAGATTGAGAGCGGTACCGCCGAGTTGGCCCATGCCGACGCCGAACGAGACGCGTGTCCGCGTGGAGGGCTTCTCAAACACGAGTGCAAGTGTCCGATCCTCCAGAACGCGATGTTCGATGCGCTCTCGTTGCCGCGCCTTGAGTCGGTCGGCGTGCTCGATTATCAGACCGATGTCATCGCCCTGAAAGTCGGCGATTCGAAGGAGATCGCGGCCCTTGAGCGTCGTCGGTATCGGAACCACGGCGGCAATCCTAGCGGTGGACGCGATCGCGTAGGATGCGCGCGTGCGCGAGTTCACGCTCGAGACAATCCGCCGCACGCAGGTCGTCAACGTGACGGACCAGGTGCAGGCAGCGCTGGCTGATGCGCCGCGCGATGCAGCGGCTGCCGTCGTATACGTGCCACACACGAGCGCCGGCATCGTGATCCAGGAGCACGCCGACCCCGCGGTCGGAACTGACCTGGAGATGGCGCTCGAGCGAATCGTCGATGACGGCTGGCCGTGGGAGCATCTCGAGGAAGGGGACCTGAACCCATGGTCGCACGCCCGAGCCGCGTTGACGGCCTCGTCGGTCGTGATTCCGATGCGCGACGGCGAGCTCGCGCTGGGTACATGGCAGGGCGTGTTCTTCTGCGATTTCGACGGTCCGCGTACGCGGACAGTCCTCGTGGCAACGCTCGCGTAGCCGCGATTGTTTGCGGCGCGCGGCTGCGAGTCGTGGGCGCGCGGCTAGGATCGCGACGTGGGCGCGCCGGTCAAGAAACACGATGAGGTAGATCTCACCGTTGACTCGCTGGCGTTCGGCGGCAACGGCGTAGCACGGCTCAATGGCTTCGTCGTCTTCGTGCGGCGCGGCCTGCCGGGCGATGTCGTGCGGGCGCAGGTGACGAGGGTGAAGCGTGGTTTCGCCGAGGCAACGGCGCTCGAGTTGCTCGAACCGGGGCCCAATCGGGTCGAGCCGCGATGCTCGCACGCCGGCATCTGCGGTGGCTGCCGGTTCCCCGAGCTCGGCTATGAGGCTCAGGTGGACGCGAAAGCGGCGCAGGTGCGCGACGCATTCGAGCGGCTTGCGCGTCTAGAGAACGTGCCAATCGAGCCGATGGTCCCGGCCCGCTCGCCGTACGAATATCGCAACAAGCTCGAGTATTCCTTCACCGAGACACCCGACGGCCCCGCACTCGGGTTTCACCGGGCAGGTCGGTGGGACGAGGTGATGCCAGTCCAGCGCTGCCACCTCACGACGCCACGCGGCAACGCGGTACGAGAAGCCGTCGTCGGATGGGCGCGATCCACGGAGCTGGATGTTTACGATCAGGCGGCACACGAGGGCTACCTCCGCCACCTCGTCGTGCGGGAGGGGCGCAATACGGACCAGGTGCTGACCGTGCTCGTCACCGCACCCGGCGACCTTCCTGATCCGAATGGATTGGTCGAGGCGCTTCGAACGATTCCGGAGGTCAAATCGATTCACTGGGCCATCAACGACCGCCCCGCGGAGATCACCAACCTGCCGACGGATCTGCTCTGGGGCGAGGAAGCGATTGAGGAGGAGATCTGCGGGCTCCGATTTCGTGTGCGCCCGAACGCCTTCATGCAGACGAACACCGAGATGGCGGCGGTCCTGTACGAAACGGTCGTCGAGTTCGCGGCGCTCACCGGTGACGAGACCGTCTATGACCTCTACGCGGGCACAGGGACGATCGGTCTGGTGCTCGCCCCACATGCACTCACCGTCTGGGGCGTGGAGCTCTCGGAGGAGTCCGTTGCGTGCGCGATCGAGAACGCCTCACTCAACGGCCTCGTAAACGCCGCGTACTTCGCTGGTGACGTCGCCGAGGCACTCGAGGACCTCGTGCCGCGATCCGGCGCACCTGACGTCATCGTCGTCGATCCCCCTAGAGCGGGGCTACCAAAGAAGGCGCTGGCGCGAGTGGCGGAGCTCAATGCCAAGCGGCTCGTCTACGTTTCGTGCAATCCGACGACCCTCGCGGCCAATGCGAAGGAGCTGGTCGAGGCCCACGGCTACGAGATCGAGCGGGTGCGTCCCGTCGACATGTTCCCGCACACGCCACACATCGAGACCGTAACCTGCTTCGCTCTTCCGGACTGAGCGTCGTCACTCGCCCGGCGTCACGCGCTGCCTGCCGGGTCCGCGATACCGCTTGATCAGGATGTCCGCGTTCGCGAGCAAGAATGCTGCCGAGAGCAGCGGCAGCGCGGCGAATCCGTCGCGGTCGATCAGGATGGCGAGTGCGATAGTGCCGCCGAACGAGAACACCATCAGCAGCCAGGTGAGGTTGGTTCTGAGCGCGAAACGGGCGCACGCCGCGAGGAAGAGCGAGAAGAACAGCACGTCCGGCAACCCGAGCTGGAATGCGCCTTCACCGAGCGGCACGCCGGGCACAGGGAAGGCGATGCTCGCATACTCGAACACCTGGGGCTGGTCCTCGAGGATGACCTTCGTCGGCCCTCGGAGCACGGAGATGATGTCGATTGGAATGATGATCACAGCCACGAGGGCCACCCACGCTGGATGCTCGAACACCCGAATGGCCCACCAACCCAGGGCCACCACCGTTGCGAACTTCGTGAAGTTGGCCGCCGCATCCAGCCCGGCGATTGTCAGCACGGCCGTTGTCAGCGCCAGCCCGGCAGCAGCCGGACCAAGCAGCCGGTCGCGACGCAAGGGCAACGCGAACAGCGTGAGCCCGAACATGGCCGGCACGACGATCGCACTGATGACCGCGACGCGAGGCCACAGTTCGAGGCTCGGTAGCTCGTCGCTCGCGGCGTAGTACAGCGCGAGCGCGAGCAGGAGCCCTAGTAGGGCGGTTGCTCGGCCCACCATGGGCCCAGCGCCTTGAAGGCCTCCCAGAAGGCTCGTTTCGCGTCCTGCTCGTCGAGCGATGTGTCGACGTTCGGCGTCATGAGCGACTGAGTAGTCGGTGTCCATTCCTGCAGAACCCCCGTCTCTGCGTCAACCGGGCTCGAGAGTGGAAACTCGAGCTCGTTCACGAACTCGCGAGCATCATCGCCCATGATGACGACGACCTTCGGTTGGACGATGTGAAGCTCGCGCTCGATCCACGCCCGAGCGTCGGTGAGCTCGGCCTCTGCCAGCTTGACGACGTTCGTGCCGTAGATGGCAGTCGGATCCGCACGGAGCCTCTGTAGTGACTTGAGAATCGCCTGGCCGGCGCGACCGAAGAACGCGACGCCTTCCTGCAGCTCTGCCGGTTGCGGCGTGTACTTCAGCATGAAGATGTCGGCGAGCGGATGTCCTGAGCCCAGCACATGGGGGGCTTCCGGGCCGGCCTTCTGCGCGATCTCTGAGCCAAGTTCGTTCATCTCGGCGATTGCGCGCTTGAGGTAGCGCTCTGCGATCTCGTCGGCCGACGTCAAGGGCGAGACTCAGCCGAGGCCAACCGCGCGTGGGTTCGAGGCAGCGGCGTAGATGATGGTGTCGGATGGGCCATGGTGCTCAGCAGAAAGTCGCCCTCTCACTTTCGGGCCTCTAGCCGCACCTCCTACCGAACAGCAGCACGGGCGCGGCGCTCCCGCGCCTGCGCAACCCATTTGAGGCCCTGGAGGTAGAGAAGCGATTTCGGCCGTCGGACGATCTCGGCGGAGCCGAGGCTGACGAGGAACTCTTCGGCGTCGGCGAAGGCTCGCATGCGCACGATGCCGGTGCCGAGACCTTGGAGGACGTGGGCATCAGAGCCCGCGCCCATGAGCATGTTGTACTTCCGCGCGAACCGCAGTGCTTCGTCGTTGTACGCGTCGAAGAGCAGCCGCGCGTTGTAGACCTCGAGTACGTCGATCTCGCCCAGCAGCCGGTGAACCGTCTCGGGGCGAGCAATCGAGTGCATCCGATCGAAGGGGTGCGGAAGGTAAACGAGTCCACCCTGGTCGCGTATCGCAGCGATCGTGTCCTCCATCGAGAGGCCCGCCGGGATCCGTTCTTGAATGAACAAGCCGATCACCTCGCCACGCTCCGTCTTCATCTCCTCGCCCGGGATCACCGTGAGCTCTCGATCGACTGCGAGCTCGACCGCCAGCTCCGCGCCGGCGAAGACGTTGTGGTCGGTGATCGCAATCGCTCCGAGGCCGAGCCTCTTGGCCTCGTCGAGCAGATCAGGCACCGGCACGCTGCAGTCGTGAGAGAACTCGGTGTGCATGTGGAGGTCGCAGAGAATCCACGGACGATCGCCGAGCGGCTCCGCGCGGCCGGTTCGCGGAACGGGCCTACGGCGCTTGAGCAGATCCGCGTACAACGCCTCGAGGTTCTGGCCTAGCGCGCGAGTCGAGTGGTCGGTTAGCTCGTTGAGGTTGGTCTTGTTCGGACCGGCTGGCTCGTTCGAGCTGTGGGCACTGTCCCCTTCCGTGCCAAGGCACGCTGCGAGCTGCTCGGCGAGCGCCTCGGGAGCGAGGTCTTCAACAAGCGGCACGCGGAGTGCCTGGGCTTCAGCCCGAGCTCGCTCGCTGCCGTGAGTCGCGCCGATGTAGGCGGAGGCCTGCGAAATGAGTTGAGTTCGCTGCTCGCCTTCACGTGCCGTGACGACAGCGCACCTGTCGCGAAGCGCTCGAGGGATATACGGCCGGCCCGCAAGCGGCCTGGTCCGCAGCACGCGAACGTCCCACGCCGGCAGGTCCTGCATCGCACGGAGCACTCCCTTTACAGCCTCGCGCTCGTCCGGGTGCCACTCGACGAGTGCGACGGGGCGCTCGGTCTGTTGTCGCGCGGTGCTGTCTTCGATGTCGATGCCGAGTGGCAGGAGTGCGTAGTCGCCCGGGAATCGCTCGCGAGCCGTTTCTAGTGCGCGCTGCGAGGTTGCAGTGAGCGCGTCGACTCGGGTCAGCAGTCGCTCGCGCCGCCTCTTGCCGGCGACCTGGCCGACACCGTCCGTTGAGTTGAACGTCGCTACCGTCAGCGCATCTGTGATCTGGAGTGCGTAGTACGAGAGACTCAGTCGCGTCGGGTCGTAGACGTGCACGACGTCGAAGGCTCCCGGCTGCAGCGCGAGGCGGAGGTTGGCGCGTACGCCGACGGGCACGCCGGCGCGTTCGTGCCGCGACACGGGCACCGCGGGCCCTACGGCGACGAACCCTTCGAGCGGTAGTCGATCGCGCTCGAGTAGCCGTAGCGCGCGACGTCCCGCGGTGAGGTCTGATGCGCGGTTCGACGGCGCGAGGATCGTCAGGCTGAAGCCAAGCTCCGTCAAGCTTGCGGCGACTGCACGCACGTGCTCGTTGGCCTCATGGTGTTGAGACCAAGCGAACGGTGTGATGAGGCAGATGCGGAGGCTCACGGTTCGATTCTAAGATGCCAGCTGCACCAAGTACACCGCCACGCCACCAAACGCGTCGCCGGCTCCGTCCGGGGGCCACGGAGGAGCGCCAATGGAATTCGGCATCGCATTCAAAGGTGATCTAAGCATGGCGCGAACGATCGCCCTATGCCGACAGGCGGAGGCTGCGGGGTTCGATTACGTGTGGTTCTTCGATTCCCACATCCTCTGGTCAGATCCGTACACCCGGACGGCAGTGTGTATGGACCACACCGACCGCTTGCGGTTCGGCCCGCTCGTTACGAACCCGAAGGTGCGGGATTGGTCGGTGAGCGCGAGCATGTGGGCGACCCTGCTCGAGATCGGTGAAGGGCGGTTCGACCTCGGTGTCGGACGCGGCGACAGCTCGGTGCGCGTGATGGGGAAGAAGCCGGCAACGATCGCGCAGACCATCGAGTACTGCGACGCGATGCGAGAGCTGGTGAGTGGCGGCACCGTCCAGTACGCAGACTGCCCCGAGCCCGTGTACCTGGAATGGACGTCGGGTCACGACCTCACGGTCTGGATCGCGGCCTACGGACCCAAGGCGCTGAAGATGGCCGGCCAGCACGGCGACGGACTCGTGATTCAGCTCGCCGATCCGGGGCTGTGCGAGTGGCTGAGCGGCCAGGCGAAGAGCGCACGCGCCGCGGACAGCAAGGCAATCGACGACTACCGGGTGCTGTCTTGCGCTCCGGTGTGGATCGGAGATCGAGATCAAGGCGTCGAGCAGACGAAGTGGTTCCCGGCTCTCGTCGGTAACCACATCGCGGACATCGTCGAGAAGTACGGCGCCGACACCGATTTGGTGCCGGAGTCAATGACGACCTACATCGAGCGACGACGCGGCTCGGGCGCCGGTGGCGAAGGCTACGACTACCGGCAACACGGTGAGGTCGAATCAGACAACACGTACTACATCACCGACGACATCACCGACTCGTTCTGCATTCTTGGCGGGCCGTCCGATCACATCGCGCGACTCGAAGAGCTGCGTGCCGCCGGCGTGACGCAATTCACGATCTACCTCACTGGCGGTGAGGAGGAGCGACACGTCGCCGCGTATGGCGACCATGTGATTCCGCATTTTCGCTAGCCGGTCGCGGCGGATCTTCGACACACGCAGGCGCAAAAAGACGTCCAGAACGCGATCGACCCGGCAGCGCCGGGTCGATCGCGGGCCATCAGTTCCCGTCGGCTCAGGCCTTGGCGCTCGCCTTGGCCCTCGTCCGAGGGTGTTTGATGATGAACTTCTCGACGAGGTCATGAGCCTCGTCGTCGGGAATCTGCTTCGGCGGCGACTTCATCAGGTAGGCGCTCGGTCCCTCGAGCGACCCAGCGATGTCGTTGTCGAGTCCGAGCTTCGCAAGCCGCACGGCGTCGATGACGATGCCGGCCGAGTTCGGTGAGTCCCACACCTCGAGCTTCAGCTCGACGTTCAGTGGAACATCTCCGAAGGAGGTTCCCTCCATCCGGATGTACGCCCACTTACGATCCGTGAGCCACGGAACGTAGTCGGACGGGCCTACGTGCACGTTCTTCTCACCGATGTCGTAGTCGAGCATGGAGGTGACGGCGTTGGTCTTGGAGATCTTCTTCGACTCCAGTCGGTCGCGCTCCAGCATATTGAGGAAGTCGGAGTTCCCCCCGACGTTGAGCTGCATCGTGCGGTCCAAATGAACGCCGCGCTCGCGAAACAGGCTCGTTAGCACGCGGTGCGCGATCGTCGCGCCAACCTGCGACTTGATGTCATCACCGATGATCGGGACGCCTGCTTCGAGGAACCGTCGCTGCCAGTAAGGCTCGCGCGAGATGAACACCGGCATGCAGTTGACCATCGCGCAGCCGGCGTTGAGGATCTGCTCCGTGTACCACTTCGTCGCTTCCTCAGAGCCGACGGGCAGGTAGTTGACGACAACGTCGGTTCCGGTCTCCTTCAGGATGCCCACCACGTCGTCGGTCTCGCCGGGCGCCTTGTCGACGACCTCTGAGATGTACTTGCCGAGTCCGTCGTGCGTCATCCCGCGCGACACCTTGATGCCGGTCTTCGGCACGTCGGCGAACTTGTAGGTGTCGTTCGGGTGAGCCCAGATCGCGTCGGAGAGATCCTTTCCGACCTTGTCCGCCGTCACGTCGAAGGCAGCTGTGAACTCGATGTCGCTGACGTGATAGCCCCCGAGGTCGACATGCATGAGCCCAGGAACGAACTGGTCTGGATCGGCGTCGCGGTAGTACTCGATGCCCTGTAGGAGCGAGTTGGCACAGTTGCCGACGCCGATTATCGCCACGCGAACCTTGTCGCTCTTGCGGGCTTTCCCGTTCCGGCTTCCGTTCGATTCACTCATGCGTGTTTTCCTCCTGTGTCGCGACTTTCGGTTTGGTTGCTTCGGCTCGGGGAACGTGCTGGTGGAGACGCCGAGGCTCTCGGCCAGCGCTTCCACGATGAGGTGGTTCGCTGTGACGCCGCGCGCTGCAGCGACCGTCTGAATGCGGCCCTTCAGCTCCGGCGGGATACGGAGTAGGACGACGCCGCTGTCGCCTGGTGTTCGCCCCTTCCGGTTGCTCGGCTCGAACGTTGCGTCAAAGTTCTCCGCGAGGATGGTGCCGACGATGTCGTTGAGCGTTGCCTGGCGGCTTGCAACCTCCGCTGCGAGCCGCTGCTTGAGCGCGGGCGGCATCCGTACGAGCACCGATTTCGTTGTGCGTCTGGCCAAGTGTCGTCAGGGTCGAAGAGTGTCTGCTATCAGGGAGGACACTCGACTGATAGCACTATATAGCAGAGACCGGCTCGTGTGCTAGCACAATCGGCTGTGCTATCAGTCGGGCCATGCGGAGCCCTCGGATGAGGCGCGGTGCGAGCTTTCGTCGCGCTGGAGGCTGCCGGCCGCGTCGTTGAGTTGCCTGCGAACGCTCGACACGCGTTGCGCGACGGTGATCCAGGCGGTAGCCGCGAGAATCAGCATGGCCCACGGTAGTGCTCCGACTGAGCCGAGGGCCACGCCCACGGTAATGACGATCACGCGTTCGGCCCGGCTGCCGAGCCCGGCATCACCCTTGAGGCCGAGCTGTTCGGCCTTGGCTCTTGTATAGCTGACGAGGAAGGAGCCCGCGAGAGCCGCGACGGTCAATGCGACCCCCCATTCGTTGCCGTCGCGCATGAGCACGAGCACGATCGCGCCGAGCATGAACGCTTCGCCCACTCGGTCGACCATCGAATCGAGAAACGCTCCGAAGGGCGAGACGAGTCCGCCGGTTCGGGCGAGTGCGCCGTCGAGGATGTCAAGGAACGATCCAAGTGCGAACACGGCCGCGCCCACCAGGAACAGCCACCAGGCTTTGTATTCGAAGTAGACGATGACCGACGCCACGGCACAGAGCGACACGCCCGCGGTTGTGAGCATCGTCGGCGTGAGACGTGTCCGGCCCAAACGCGTCATGGACGACGCAGCGATGCGCCGGACCCCATCGGTGTACGCGCTCTTCAGGTTGGTAAGGCTGTAGGGCACGGGAGCAGAGGCTAGCGGAGCGACGTGAACGCACCGCGGGCCCGTGGGCGAGTTCGTTCGCTAGTGGATTGCGGCGCGCTCGAGAACGTCGTGGCGTTGAGCGAGGCGACGCTCGGCGTACGCCATCCCTAGGAGCACGACCCCGGCCAGTGCTACGCCCGCCGCAATGTCGAGCCAGAAATGGTTTCCCGTTGCCATCACGGCGAACCAGACCCATGCGGGCCACAGGGCCCACGCGAACTTCGCGAGGGGTGTTCGAACGAGCGGAATCAGGACGATCGCGACGATGAGGGCGTCCGCTGAGTGGAGACTCGGCATCGCGGCGAACTGATTCGACGCGAGCTCGATCAGGCCGCTGCCGTGGTTCATCCCGGACGCGCTCGCGAGCGTGTCGACGAATCCGTGCTCGGGGAACAGCCTCGGGGGAGCAGTGGGCATCGCCATGAAGCCGATCAGCCCGAGCACGTTCGCAAGCAGCAGCGTGTTCCTGAATCGGAGGAAGCTGTCGTTGCGGGCGAAGTACACCCACAGGAGCGCAATACCGATGACCGTGAACTGCGAATTCCAGTACGTCCAGTTGACGAGCTGCACGAGGCCGTCACCGGCGCCAAGCACAAGCCGCTGGATATCCACTTCTATGAGGCCGGTCAGGCTTCGCTCGAGATCGATGAGGGCGCGTCCGTTGCCGAACGCCTCGCCAACCTCACGGTCGGCCACACCGCGAGCTACCTGGTACAGCAGCAGGAACCCGAACCAGATGCCCAGCTGCAGCGCAAGATCGCGCGGACCGCGCGGAAAGAACCGCGCCCACCGAGATGATCGATCCAGGGCTGCCATGGCTAAGCCCTGAATCTTAACGTTTGCTCATGCTGGGCGTGTTCGCTGACGGTCGGCAGCGGGACGTGCCGGTGACACGCCAGGGAGCTGCGACGCGCTAGTCATCGCGCCGATGGCTGTCGGTGCCGCTAGCCGCCGATGTACGACATCTCGACCTTCGGGGTCGACGCTGTCGCGGTCGAGCGGATCTCGGAGTAGCGGTCGTCACGGGTTCGCCAGATGGAGGCGAGCCATCGGTCGAGCTCTTCGTCGCCTGCGCTGTCGCGAAGGAGCGCGCGCATATCGTGCCCGCGCGCGGCGAAAAGGCACGTGAAGACCTTCCCGTCGGCCGAGATGCGAGCGCGCGTGCAGTTGCCGCAGAACGGTTGGGTCACCGAGGAGATCACGCCGATCTC